>SCRB01000400.1 GCA_004299545.1 Rhizobiaceae bacterium | reverse complement strand
TGGACGTCGATGCCTGCGAGTTCACCGCCGTAGTCGGTGCATCCGGCTGCGGAAAGTCCACGCTGCTGCGGTTGATTGCCGGCCTCATGCCGGCTTCGGAAGGCACGATCGAAGTCGGCGGCGTTCCGGTGAAAGGGCCGATTCCCGGTATAGGCGTCGCCTTTCAGACGCCGGTATTGCTGCCTTGGCGGAGCGTCAGGCAGAACGTGGAATTGCCTCTGGATATCCGGCCGGAGACGCCGGCCAATCGCAGCGACGTCGGCGGATTGCTGGATCTGGTCGGCCTGAAGGGTTTCGAGAATCGCAAGCCGTACGAATTGTCCGGAGGAATGCAGCAACGCGTCGCTCTTTGCCGGGCGTTGGTGACGAACCCCTCGCTGCTGCTGATGGACGAGCCATTCGGAGCGCTTGACGCCCTGACACGCGAGCAGATGAACCTCGAACTGCAACGAATCTGGATGCAGTCACCCAAGACTGTCCTGTTGATCACCCATTCGATAAACGAGGCGGTTCTGCTCGCGGACAGGGTCGTCGTCATGAGTCCGCGCCCGGGCCAGATCCGGGAAATCGTGCATGTACCGCTGCCGCGGCCAAGAGATTTCAGCGTGATGCGCGACCCGATCTTCTTCGATGCGTCGGAGCGCGTGCGCGCACTGATGAGCGCGTCGGGGTTCACAGACTGAATTTCCAACGGGAGCCTGTCATGACCGCCGATATTTCCTTTGCGCCAACCCATCGGCCCTTGCTCATGGCGGAAGCGGGCATGGTCGTCTCCGGCCATCCTTGGGCCTCGGCGGCTGGCGCGGCCATCCTGCGCCGGGGCGGGAATGCCATGGATGCCGCCGTCGCAACAGCTGCGACCCTGGCGATCGCCATCCCGTTCATGAACGGTCTCGGAGGCGATGCCATGGCGCTTTGGGGGGACGCCTCGGGCAAAGTGACGGCCATCAACGGATCGGGCCGCACGCCGGCTGCGGCGACGGTCGAACATATGCGGGCGCTGGGATTGACCCGCCTGCCGCGACGCGGGCCGCTCAGCGTTTCGGTGCCGGGTGTCGTGGCCGCCTGGGGACAGTCACTCGAGCGCTTCGGAACAATGCAATGGACGGATGTGCTGGCTCCCGCCATCCATCTGGCCGAGGCCGGCGTTCCGCTCGACCGCACCGCCGTGAAATTTTTCAACGGCGAAGAATATGCTGCGCTCACCGAGGATTTTCCCGACCTCGGCGCACTGTTCCTCACCCCCGGCACCGCGTCGCTTGGCGACCGTCTCCGGCAGCCGGCGGCGGCGCAGACCCTGCGCGAGTTGGCCGCGCAGGGATGGCGTGGTTTTTACACGGATGCGGTGGCGGCAAAATGGCTGCCGGAAGCCCGCAAAGCCGGCGTCCTTTTGTCCTCGGAAGATCTTGCAGCGCATGAGACGCTTTTCGCTGACGCGCTCGCCGTCGCGTGGATGGATCGGCTGGTGCATGTCGCCCCGCCAAATTCGCAGGGCATCGCCCTGCTCGGTATGCTGGGGCTGAAGGAAAACGGGGACGAAGCTGCAAGTGCCGCCATAGCGGGCGGGATCGACCCGGCAGTCTTCATGCGCCGCAAGCTTGCCGCCTTCTCCATCCGTGATGCCTATTGCAGCGACCCCGGCAGGGTCCGTCTGCCCTCGGTGAGGCTTTCCGCCGAAACATTCGCTACCTTGGAGCGAAGCGCCAGGGCGCCCGTCGCCATCACCGGCGGAGGAGATACTTCCACTCTGGTGGTCATCGACGCGGCCGGAAACGCCGTCTCCTGGGCGCAATCCCTCTTTGAGGCCTTCGGCTCGGGCGTCGCCTGCCCCTCGAGCGGGATCGTTCTGCATAATCGCATGATGATGGAGCGGCTGGACGACGATCCGGTGCGCGGACTGCTCCCGGGCAAACGTCCCTTCCACACGCTTGCACCCGCTATGGTGACCGCCGGTGGTCGGGTCGATATGGCGATCGCCACGCCAGGCGATCACGGCCAGACGCAATCGCTGCTGCAGGTCCTTCGCCAGCATTATCAGGCCGGCCTCGACCTTCAGGCGGCAATCGAGCGACCCCGCCTTCGTCACGACGCGGGAGAACTGGTGAAGATCGAAAGCCGGGTGCCGCCGGAATGGCGTGCGGCGTTGAAAGCCGCCGGCTGGGAGGTGGAGGAGGTCGGCCCCTGGTCCCGCCTCATGGGTGGCGTGAACGCTATTCGACGAATGCCCGATGGCCTGCTCATGGGCGGGGCGGATCCTCGCCGTGAGTGTTATGCCGTCAGCGCCTGACCCCCGGACCGGTCGATACTCAGGCTCGGGGCGGGGCACGAGCCGTATTTCAGCCCTGAACCATTCTGGCGTTGCTGACGTGCCCATGGGCGAAGACCGCAACGGCACTTCGGAAAAGAAGATCATTGCGACGGTGAGTGCGGCGCATTTCGTCAGCCATTACTATATCCTGCTCCTGCCGCCGCTGATGCCCGCAATTCATGCAAATCTCGGACTGAGCTACGAGCGCCTGGCGCTGCTTCTGACGATCTTCGGCACAATGACGGCGCTCCTCCAGACCCCGGCCGGCATGCTCGCGGAACGGATGGATCGCCCGCGGCTCCTCGCCGGGGCGTTGGCGCTCGGCGCTTTCGCTTTTCTGTTGGCCGCGGCGCTTCCCGGATTTCCGGCGCTGGCGGCGGGGATGGCTTTGGCCGGCGCGGCCAACGCCGTTTATCACCCCGTCGACTACGCCATCCTTGCGCAGGCCTCGCACCCCGGCCGCTTGCCACGGGTTTTTTCGATCCATACTTTTGCCGGCTTTCTCGGTTCGGCGGCCGCGCCGGTCTCGCTTGTCGCAATGGCGCAATGGATGGGATGGCGCGGCGCAATGGCGGCCGCGGCCGTCGCGGGGCTGTTGCTGGTTCCGATGGTGAGCCTGCTTCGGATGGATTCGATGCGAACGAAACCGCCGGGTCCGGCCGGTGAACCAGCGGCCGTATCGACGACAACCGCTCTCCTGCGCTCCCCGGCCATATTAAGCAATGCGGGTGCCTGGGTGCTGCTTTCGGTTGCCTCGGTCGGCGTCCAGGCCTTTCTCGTGCCGGCCTGGCATGGGCTTCACGACGTGCCGATCATAGCGGGAAGCATGGCGGTCTCCGGTTTCATGGCCGGCACGGCAGTGGGCGTCCTCGGCGGCGGCGAACTGGCCGGAAACGCAAAGCGGCAGCAACTTGTTCTGATTGCGGGTCTGCTCGGCGCGGCTTCGCTCGTTCTCTTTTCCATGGCCCCGCTTGCAACGGCACCGCTGGTGGGCGTCATGATCGCGGCGGGCCTCCTGAACGGCATCATCCTGCCCTCACGCGATCTGCGGGTGCGCGAAGCGGTCCGGGGAGATGCCGTTGCGCGCGCCTTCGGTATCGTTTCGACCGGGATGAGCCTGGGGGTGATGGCTGGGCCGATGATCTTCGGGCCGCTTCTCGGCAGTGGCCACTTCCACGCCGTTTTCCTGACCATCGCCGGGAGTTATTTCCTTTCCCTGCTCCTGATGATGGGACCGCCCCTGCGGCGCAGGGTGGAGAGCGGCAATTGACGTCGGCAGCGGCGACGGGGATAAATGTGAGGGCCCCCGACCGGAAAACGAGCGTCATGCGTCTGCCGAACCTGCGCCAGCTGTACACTTTCCGCGTTCTCATGCAGACGCAGAACGTGACGGAAGCCGCCCGGCAGCTCAACGTCACCCAGCCTGCGGTCAGCAAGATGATCGCCTCGCTCGAAACCGAACTCGGCATGCCGCTTTTCAGAAGGATAAGGGGGCGGATCTATCCCAGCAGCGACGCGGTGGTATTGCTGGCGGAAGTGGAACAGCTTTTCGCCCAGATCGATGCCCTGCAAGACGGTATCAGCAGTCTTCGCTCGGCCGAGGCCGGGTCGATCGCCATTGCCGCCATTCCGACTCTTGCCGGAACGCTCATCGCCGACTGTCTTTCCGATTTTGCGCGAAGCCGGCCCGGTATCCATATCTTCCTGGTTTCCGAAAGTTCCACCGGAATGCTCGGCCTGGTCGGGCTGCACAAGGTCGAACTCGGGTTCATGTACGATCCTCCTCCGCCCAATCAGGCGCTCCAGGCGGATATCATCGGCGAACTGGAGATCATCGCGCTGCTTCACCGCGACCATCCCATTGCCGGAGCAGCCGAGATCACACCGAAACTGCTGGCCGACCAGCGCGTCATTCTATGGGATCGCGACACGCCGCCCAGCCAGCTTATCCGCGAGGCATTCGCCCGCGACGGCGTGGTCCCGCACGACCATTATACGACCAACAGTTCCAGCGTCGCGAAGCGGATGGCGATCAACGGCATCGGCGTGGCACTGCTCGATCCCAGCGTGATGATCGGTGAAAATCGCCCCGAACTCGTGGTGCGTGCTTTCCGCCCGCGAATTCCCTTGCGTCTATACTGCATTCAATCCGCCTATCGGCCTCCATCGCAGATCACGCGCCAGTTTCTGGCCGGCTTTCGCAGCCGGGTGCGGAACTACAGCCGCGAATTGCAAACATCCCTCGGCTAAAGCACAATCCGGAAAAGTGGATACCGGTTTTCCGAAAAGATCATACTCAAACAAAGAGTTAAGAGCACGGTGCGATTCAATCCAATCGCATCGTGCTCTTAATTCGCCATAACCTCCAGGCAATGGACTTTGGTTCAGCTTTCATTGGACCGAATGGATTGTCGCTCCGATAGTGTCATGGGAGCGGGATCGCAACCGGCCCCGCTCAACCAGAATAATAAGCCGAACAACGAGCCGGTCGACCTGTCGAGAAGGCCGGGCGGCAAAGATGCAGGGGAACGAAATGGTTGGAAAGATCAAGACGATACTTGCAACGGCACTCGCCGCGTTTTTTTCACTTTCGATCGGGCTTGCGCAAGCCGCCGATACGCCGATTTCATTCCGGCTGGACTGGACGGTGTATGGCGTCCACGCCCCTTTCTTCCTGGCTCTGGAAAAGGGTCTCTACAAGAAAGAGGGCCTGGACGTAACCATTCATGAGGGCCAAGGCTCCGCTACCGTCGTGCAGCAGCTTGGACGCGGGCAAAACCAGCTTGCACTGGTCGACTGCTCCACTCTGCTTTTCGCCGTCGAAAAGGGCCTGCCGGTCACGGTGGTGATGCGGGTAGTGTCGAACATTCTCGGTATAATCTATCCCGCGGATGCGCCGATCAAGTCGCCAAAGGGCCTCGAAGGCAAGATCATCGCCTTTGCGCCGAGCGAATCCAGCGGCATGGCCTTTTCGGCACTCATGGCAGCCGATGGTGGAGACATCAAGAAGGTCAATATCCTCAACCCGGCGACGGGTGCCAAGAACACGCTTCTTCTGGAGCACCGTGTTGATGCCATCCCGGGCAACATCAACGTGCAGCCCCAGCAACTGGAAGCAAAAGGCATGAAGGTAGGCCATTTCCTCTATTCGGATTTTGGCGTGAAGCTGATGGGACAGGGCGTCGTTGCCAACAACACCTTCCTCAAGGAACATCCGGATGCGGTGAAACGCTTTCTCGCCGCCACGGTGGAAGCCATAAAGATGGCAAAGGCCAACCCCGAGGCGGCGGTGGATGCCATCATCGAAGCGCATCCCGAACTCAGGCAGAACCGTGCGATCTATCTGTCGCAGTGGCAGGCCTCCCTGCCCGGGCTGACCACGCCGGATACAAAGGATCTGCCGATGGGCACGATGCTGGCCAGCGACTGGAAGGAAATGCAACAGGTCATGGAGAAGGGCGGCGTGCTCAACCCGACGGTCGCGCCCGAGAAAATCTTCTCGAACGATTATCTGCCGAAGAACTGATTCCCTCGAGGGGCGTTCCCGGGCCAGGAACGCCCCATCTCTAACGAACAGCGGAGCCTTCCATGAAGTGCTGCATCGTCGGCGCGGGCGCTATCGGCGTCTATCTCGGCGTCAATCTGGCTCGCGCCGGGCATGACGTAACGATCGCGGCGCGCGGGAAAACGCTGGCACGGCTGCGCGAAGACGGCATGACCCTGACCACTTTGGACGGAGCAGTGCTGACGGTGCGCCCTCGCATTGCCGACACGGCGTTTCCCGACGAAGCTGGCAAACAGGACGCGGTCTTTGTCACGGTGAAGGGCTATTCGGTTCCCGAACTTGTTCCGGTTCTCGCTGCACTTTCCGGCGCCGAGACGATCTTCATCCAGAACGGGCTTCCGTGGTGGTATCTCGCCGGCTGCGGTGACGATGCGCTCGACCCGGGCGGGAGGCTTGCAGCGGCGGTACCTGCCTCACGGATCATCGGTTGTGTGACCTATGCGAATGTGCGCAACACAGGCCCGGGCACGGCGCAGCATATGGGGGACGACAATTTCGTGCTCGGGCGGGCGGATGGCCGATCGGATCCCGCTCTCGAGGCGATTGCGGGGGCGATGACATCGGCCGGCCTGTCCGCGGCGATCAGCCGGTCGGTGGCGCGCGACATCTGGATCAAACTCTGGGGAAGCGTCGCTTTCAATCCGATCAGCGCGCTGACAGGCGCCACGCTCGACCTGATCGCCCAGAGCGAGGAGACCGGTCCCACCGTTCGTCGTATCATGCGGGAAGTCGAGGCCGTTGCCACAGCAATGGGGATTGAATTCGGCATCTCCGTCGACGAGCGCCTGGCCCAGGCGGCGAAAGCAGGCGCGTTCCGCACCTCCATGCTGCAGGACCTCGATGCGGGTCGCCGGATGGAAATCGATGCGATCATCGGCTCCGTGGGTGCTCTTGCGCGACGCAACGGTGTCGCTGTTCCCGCGACCGACACCTTGCTGGCATTGATCCGTCAAAAGGCATGGGTTTCCGGCTTGAACTGAGGAGAGTATCGTTGACGCTCCGGGATGCTTCCGCCGCGCGCTTCGGCTTGCAGAGTTTCATGGGCGTGCCGCTCACGCGCGATCTCTCCGGCGCCAGGGCGGCGATCCTCGGCATCCCCTACGACGGGGGCGCCCATGCCGTGCGGGTTGGTGCCCGCCTCGGACCGGCGGCCATACGGGAACAGTCTGTGCTGATCCGCGCCTACGAGCCGCCGTCGCAGGATTTCGATCCGCTGCGGCAACTCGGCGTCGTCGATTGCGGCAATGTCCAGGTCGTGCCCGCCTCGGTTTCGGACAGCTTTCCTGCCATCGAGCAAGGCCTATGGGAAATTGCCGGTGAAGGCGTCATTCCCGTTACGATGGGCGGCGACGGGGCCGTGACCTTGCCGCAGTTGCGGGCTCTCGCGCGATGCCGTCGCGATCTGGTGGTCCTGCATATCGATGCCCATACCGACACCTTCCCGGAGGACGGACCGGACCGGGTGCGGTATAGCACCGCCACGACGTTCACGCGCGCGGCGGAAGAAGGGCTGATCGATCCGGGCAGATCGTGGCATCTGGGCGTGCGCGGACCTACTTATCGCCCCGACGCCTGGGGGCATGCGCTGGCGCTCGGCTACAATGTCATCCCCGACCACGAGATGCGCAGCCGCGGTATCCCTGACTGCGTGACAGCCATCCGCGACGGCATCGGGGACCGCCCGGTCTATCTGTGTTTCGACATGGATATTTTCGACCCCTCCTGCGCGCCGGGCGTCTGCACACCCACCTGGGGCGGGTTGTTCGCCCATGAGGGACTGGCGCTGCTGCGCTCGCTGACGGGAATGAACTTCGTCTCTTTCGACGTGAACACCGTAAGCCCGCCGCACGACAGCGCCGGCATGACGGCTTATCTCGCTTCGGCTGTCATGCGTGAATTCCTCTTTCTCGCCTGCGCACGGCCTCTTGCTTAAACTCCGACACGGGCACGACGCGGATATCGTTCTCCTTCAATGCCGTGTGGATCGCCTCAAGCAGTTCGACGGCGCCTGGCGTGTCGGAATGGACGCAGATGGATTCGAAACCTATATCGATGTCCTCGCCATTGTCGGTCCTGACCTTTCCCTCCAGGCAGGCGCGCAGCACCTTCTCGACGACCGATCTATTGTCGAAACGGCTGACGCTCCTGGCAAAGACGATGGTTCCATCACGGTTATAGCCGCGGTCGGCATAGAATTCCCTCACCACCGGCTGGCCTAATTCCCTGGCGATCCGATATGTCGCCGAGGCACCCATGCAGTAGATGAAAGCATCCGGAGCAGTGACGCGCATCATATCGACGAAGGCACGGGAGAAAGCCTCGTTGGCAGCCAACTCCATGTAGAGCGCGCCGTGCGGCTTGACATGCTGCACCACTCCGCCGTGGCGGCGTGCGAACTCCCGCACCGCCCCAACCTGATAGACAATGTCGTTGACCAGTTCCTCGTTGTCGCCGGCGATCCGTCGCCGGCCAAAGCCTTGCAGGTCCCTGTAGCCGGGGTGTGCGCCAATGCCCACCTTGTTGGCGATGGCAAGCTTGACTGTCCTGTCGATCAGATTGGGGTCGCCGGCATGAAAGCCTGCGGCGATATTGGCCGAACTGATCATTGTCATCAGTCGGGCGTCGTCCGTACCGCTCAATTGCCATTGACCGAACCCTTCGCCCATATCGCAGCTGATATCGACCTGCGTCAGAGCCATGCCCGTTCCTCCTTGTGCCGTGACGGCGTCACCGTTCGGAGGAGGCTAACCGTGCGGCGGCCGCTTGCAAAATTCTATTCCACGAAATTGAATATCTGGAATTCCTATAGCTCTGATCCGCACCATCAAACCGGATCGCGGCTATCTCCCGGAAACCCCGCGCCCTGCCTGCACACATTGGCGAACGCCGTGGCAGCATGCCCTAGTTCGGCGTCTCGCCGCCAGACAAGGCTGACATCCATGCTCGGAACCGGATCGGAAAGCGGTACTGCGATCAGGCGGGCGCCTTCCAGCGACCAGGGCCGATACACCATGTCCGAAAGAATGGTAACGCCGAATCCGGTCGCGACGAGGTTGCGGATGGACTCCATGGAGGTGGTGCGGAAGATGATGTTGGGCTCCATCCCGAACCGGGCCCAGAATTTTGCCGCCGTTTCTTCGGCATTGTCGACCGTCAGCACGATATACGGTTCATGCCGTATCTCGGCCAAGCCGACGCTTTTCCGTTCGGCCAGCATATGGTTGGCGGGCAGCCAGAGGCGGCGCTTCGAGCGGGCGAGCACATCCATCTCGATCCGGTCGGGGCGCTTCAGCGGCGAGGCAAGGCACATCGCCAGTTCGATCTCGCCCAGGGCGAGGCCCCGTTCTATTTCCGGGTGGTCGAATTCGACGAGCGTGACCGTGATACCCGGGAAAAGCCGCCGGAACCGACCAAGCAGCGGCGGCAGGAAATAGCCCGCAACCGTATGCGTGCAGGCGAGAGTAAGGTCGCCCGTCATGTCGCGCCGGACCAGCCTGGGCGCCTGGACGGCGTCCTCGGCGGCCGCAAGCACGCCGCGGGCATGCTGGAGGAAGATGCCGCCCTCATAGGTGAGCGTCACACCTTTTGGATGGCGGTGAAACAGCTTTACGCCGATTTCCCCCTTCGAGCGCCTTGACGGCCTCGGTAACGACGGGCTGCGAAGTGGAAAGCGCGGCCGCCGCCCTGGAAAACTGGCCGGTTTCTGCGGTGGCCACGAAAAGCCGGAAATGGCGGAGCGAAATCCTCATTCCAGCACTTTTGACACGAAACGCGGGCGCCCGCAAAACGCGCACCCTTCGAATCGCCCATAATCGCTCGGCCTTTCAATGCACCGGGACGTTCCGTGTCATCGCGCGGCGGGCGCGGCGTTCTGTGCTTCCCGCGGTCGGGAAGCGGCCAGACAGGGGCGCGCCGCCTCATTGCCGAGCCACCG
>SCRB01000399.1 GCA_004299545.1 Rhizobiaceae bacterium | reverse complement strand
CCGGACAAGGCGCTCGACCTGATGGTCAACAACTGGCTGCCCTACCAGGCGCTTGCCTGCCGCATCCGGGCGCGCTCCGCCTTCTACCAGGCGAGCGGCGCCTTCGGCTTCCGCGACCAGTTGCAGGACACGCTGGCACTGATGACGCATGACCCGTCGCTGGCCGAGGCCCAGATCGTCAACGCGGCCGGCCGGCAATTCCCGGAGGGCGACGTTCAGCACTGGTGGCTGCCCAAAACAGGCGCCGGCGTCCGCACCATGATTTCCGACGATGTCGTCTGGCTCGCCTATGCCGCCGCCTCCTATGTCAAGGTGACGGGCGACAAGGCGATCCTCGCCAAAAAAGTGCCGTTCCTGAGCGGCGAACCGTTGAAAGAGGGCGAACACGACGCCTTCTTCACGCCGGAAGTCTCGGACAAGACTGCCACCGTCTACCAGCATTGCGCACTCGGCCTCGATCTCGCCCTGAAGCGCACCGCTTCCACTGGCCTGCCGCTGATGCTGGGCGGGGACTGGAACGACGGCATGAACCGCGTCGGCGAAGGCGGCAGGGGCGACAGCGTCTGGCTCGGCTGGTTCCTTCTGAAAACGCTTGAGGAATTCATTCCCATAGCACGGTCCCAGAAGGACGAGACCCGCGCCAAACGCTTCGAGCAGCACGCGGCCAAACTCGCCGCCGCGCTCGAAGGGACGGCCTGGGACGGCGAATGGTATCGCCGCGGCTCTTATGACGATGGCACGCCGCTCGGCTCGCATCTTTCCGACGAATGCCGGATCGACTCGATTAGCCAGTCCTGGAGCGTGCTGTCCGGCAAAGCCGATCCCCAGCATCAGCGCGAAGCGATGGATTCGGCGGTGAAGATGCTGGTCGATGACGAACTGGACATCATCAAGCTGTTCACGCCGCCCTTCGACAAGACAGAGAGGGATCCGGGCTACATCAAGGCCTATCCAGCCGGCGTACGCGAGAATGGCGGGCAATATACACATGCGGCGACGTGGCTGGTGATCGCGCTCGCCGAACTCGGACGTGCCGATGAGGCCTGGCACTGTTTCCGCATACTGAACCCGGTCAATCACGCTCTCGATGCCAGTGCGGCGGAGCGTTACCGGGTCGAGCCCTATGTTGTCGCGGCTGACGTCTATTCAGGGGATGACAAGGGCGGCCGTGGTGGCTGGACGTGGTACACGGGGTCGGCCGGATGGCTCTACCGCGCCGCCGTGGAAGGTATCCTCGGCATCCGCCGCGAAGCCGACAGGCTCGTCGTTCGCCCTGCGCTTCCATCAGATTGGGACGGTTATTCGACGACGATGAAGGTTGGCGAAGCGGTTTACCGTATCAAAGTCGAGCGCAAGAAAGGCGAGGGAATCGACATTACGATCAACGGTCACAAGGCCAGGGAACAGGCCATTCCGCTAAAGCAGGATGGCGAATTCAATGTGCTCGTGAAGGTCGGCAAGAGCAAATAGCAGCCTACATCTTCACCCGTTCCGACTTCGGATCGTAAAGCGGCTTGAGCGACGCTTCCGCAGGGAAGCGCTCGCCGGCGATCTCGATCTCGTAGCGGGAAGACAGGATATCGGCTTCTGTTTCGCCCTCGCACGGCACATAGCCGAGCCCGATCGCGCCGCCGAGGAAATGGCCGTAATTTCCGGACGTGATCGTTTCGACGATTCGCCCGTCGCGCAGGATCGCCTCGTTGTGGAAGAGGAGCGGCTCCGGATCAGCCAGCCGGAACTGCACCAGACGGCGTAACAGGCCGGCATCCTTCCTGCGCAGCACCGCGTCGCGGCCTAGAAAATCGCCCTTGCCCGTCTTGACCGCGAAGCCGAGCCCCGCTTCC
>SCRB01000398.1 GCA_004299545.1 Rhizobiaceae bacterium | reverse complement strand
CTCGGTGCACAATATGCGCAGCTTCGGCTGCTCCCGGCGGAGGATCACCTGAGGCGCCTTCGGCTCCGCTTTTCCGTTACCCCGTGCCATGGTTGCCTTCAGGTTCTATGTCCTATAACGCGAGTTGCCGTGCTTGCCGCGAAGGGTTTTCGCCAGTCTGCGAAAGCAACCTGTCGGACAGATCGTTGAAAACACGCAAGGAACGCTCGATGACGGCCTGATCGAGCCCCTCGACGATAAAGACCAGTTTCGAGCGCCGATCCGCATCGGGCCAGGCCTTCATGTGCACCGGCGGATGAACCAGCCGCTGCACGCCATGGATCGCCACCGGCCGGTCTTCGCCGCCGACGTTCAAAATGCCCTTTACCCTGAAAATCCTGTCTCCGTGCCGGTTGAGCAACATCGTCAGCCAGATGCCGAACGCCGTCCAGTCCAGCCGGCCTTCGACGGTCAGGGAAAAGGACGTGACGGTCGACCCTCCGGAAGCATGATGATGATGGTGATGCCCGCCGTCACCCTTGTCATGATGATGGCCATGCCCGCCCAGGGGGTCCGCATCTGTGGAAGCGTCGGCCAGATCCGGCGAAAACGACGAGCCGCCGAGGAGATGCGCCGCTTCCGCGTCCTGGCGCAGGACCGTGACGGCCGATGGGTTGATCGCCGTGAGCTTGCGTCTCAATGCGGCGACAGCCTCCCTGCTGCAAAGATCCGTCTTGGTGATCGCGACGACGTCGGCCGCCGCCAACTGGCGGACGGCCTCCAGACGATCGCCCAGTTGGGCCTCGCCGTTCACCGCATCGATGGTCACGACGACCTTGTCGACGCTGAAATGGTTGGCGAGAACGGGATGGGCGCGCAGCGTCGAGAGTGCCGGAAAGGGATCCGCCAGACCGGTCGTCTCGATGACGACGCGATCAAAGTCCGGAATCACCCCCCTGGCACGCCTTGTGTCGAGATCAATCAGGGCATCGACCAGTTCGCCGCGGACGGTGCAGCAGATGCAACCGGAATTCAGGAGGACGACATTCTCGTCGATGCGCTCCAGAAGGTGATGATCGAGGCCTACTTCGCCGAATTCGTTGATGAGGACGGCCGTCTGCTTCAGTTCCGGGTCCGCGAGCAGTTCCCGCAGCAGGGTCGTCTTGCCGGAACCGAGAAAGCCGGTCAGCAGGTTGACGGGTATCCTGCCCCCGCGATGCGACGAAACGCCGTTCAACTGGCGATCTCCTCGATCTTCTGCAAGAACCCGGCGTCGAGAGGATCGAAGCCGCTGGAGACCATCGCCTCGGCTTCCGGCCACATATGGGCAAGCGACTGGAAGACGCGCGTGCCGCCGGTGGCGTTGCTGAGGATATAGGTCCCTCCCTGCCACTCACGCAGGTCCAGCCGGCGCGTCTGCAGCACCGCGTTGGCGATCTTCAGCCGCTTGGCGGCCTCGCGCCGCCTGCTCACCCTATCCTCGTTGCGCGTATAGACGCCCGGCCTCGAAACGGCGCTCGTCCAATGATCGTCGGCTCCAAGCACTCCACATAAGGCGCACACGCGAAAAACCTCCAATATTGACGGGCGCCACGCGCGCCCGTCCGTTGTTCAAACCCTTTCGCCGGAGCGCCTTCTTATTTTTTGGGGCGCGGACTCCGCTTGGCGAAATCGTCGGCCATCTCGTTCATCGTGACGAAGCGGACGCCTTCGTGCGACTTGATGTGCCCGATCAGCCTTTCGAGCATCATCAGGACCTGCGGGCGGCCCGACACGTCGGGGTGGATCGTCATCGGGAAGACCGCATAGTCCATCTCACGATAGACCCAGTCGAACTGGTCGCGCCACATCTGCTCGATGTCGCGCGGATTGACGAAGCCATGACTGTTCGGCGACTTCTTGATGAACATCATCGGCGGCAGATCGTCCAGATACCAGTTTGCCGGGATCTCGATCAAATCCGTTTCGTGCCCCCGTGTCAGCGGCTTCATCCAGGCCGAAGGCTTTGCCGAATAGTCGATCTTCGTCCATTTGTCGCCGACGCGCACATAATAGGGCGTGAAGTCGTCGTGCATCAGCGAATGATCGTACTTGATGCCCTTCTTCAGCAGCAATTCGTTCGTGACGTTGGAGAATTCCCACCATGGCGCGACATAGCCTGTCGGCCGCTTGCCGGAAAGGCGGGTTAGCAGGTCGACCGACTTGTCGAACACCTCCTCTTCCTGCTCGGGCGTCATCGCGATGGGGTTCTCGTGGCTGTAGCCATGCACGCCGATCTCGTGGCCGGCATCGGCGACCGCCTTCATCTGATCGGGAAAGGTCTCGGCGGAGTGGCCGGGGATGAACCACGTCGTCGTCAGACCCGTGCGCTTGAACAGTTTGAGCAAACGCGGCGCGCCCACTTCGCCGGAGAACAGGCCGCGTGAAATGTCGTCAGGCGAATCCTCGCCGCCATAAGAGCCAAGCCAACCGGCAACCGCGTCGACATCGACACCGAAACCGACCAAGATTTCCTTTGCCATTGTAATCTCCTCTGCTGGAACTATAGTTGTTCATCAGGATGCCGGAACGATGGTGATCCGCTCCGGCGGGCAGTCGACGGAAACCGCATCCCCCACGGTCAGCGCCATCAGGTGTTTATTGTCCGTGCTTGTCTCGACATCCACCACATGCCCACCGCCGAGATCGATCTTGAAATGCCCGATGCTGCCGACCGCGTGCCGCATGTGGATGCGTCCGTGCAATTGGTTCTGCCCGGTCGGAACAGCTTTGGGCGAGGCCGCCGAAATGCGCATCGCTTCAGCCGGAATGACGGCCATCGCCTGGGCGCCCGCCGCCATCGGGGTGGAGCAGCGCCCCGTCATGCGACCGAAAGCGGTCTGAACCGAGGCGTTTTCGCCCTCGAAGGCCAGATCGCTCCCGGCCAGTGTCGTGTTCGAGCCAATGAAATGGGCGACAAAGGCGGTGCGGGGCCGGGTATACAGTTCATGTGGCCTGCTGATCTGCTCGATTCGGCCGCTATTCATGACGACGATGCGGTCGGAAAGCCCGAGAGCCTCCGACTGCGCATGGGTGACGAAGACGAACGTGATTCCAAGCTCGCGCTGCAGCAGCTTGAGCTCATTCTGGATGACCCGTCGCAGATTGGCATCGAGTGCGCCAAGCGGTTCGTCCAGCAACAGGATTTGCGGCTCGACCACAAGCCCGCGTGCCAGCGCGATGCGCTGCCGTTGACCGCCGGACAACCGGTCCACTTTCCGTTCGGCGAGTTCGCTCAGCCCGAACATGTCCATTATGCGGTCGACCTTCCGGTCGCGCTCGGCGGCTGGCATCTTCTTGACGTCGAGGCCGAAGCCGATGTTCTCACGCACGTTCATATGCGGAAACAACGCATAGTTCTGGAAGATCATCGATGTCGGCCGCCGCTCCGGCGGGATGTTCGAAACATCCTTCGACTTGATCATGATCCGGCCGGAGGAGATCGATTCGAATCCGGCGATCATGCGCAGAGTCGTCGTCTTTCCGCAGCCTGAAGGACCGAGAAAGGCGACGAACTCGCCGGGTTCGACCTGAAGGTTGAAGTCCGACACGGCGGTGGTGCCGTCCGGGTAGGTCTTGCACACATCGATGAGTTCGAGATCGTGAATTGTCATGGTCCAGTGGTTTCGGCCGGAAGGTTGAGTGCCGGGCCGGAGCCCGGCACGATTGGCATCAGGCGTTCAGGAACTCGTCCCAGCGTTGGATCAGGTGATCGTACTCGTCAGGCCACTGGTGCCAGTAGGCGACGTGGGAGGCGCGTTCCTTGAGCGACCCGCCGTCGCGCAAATCGCCTTCCTTGATGCCGCGCTCCGCGGCGCCCTTCCACGGCGCACCCTCATACCAGAAGGCATATTTGTCCGGAGCCATCGTGTCCTTGATCTTCGTGCTCGGAGAATAGTAGCCCTGTTCCGTCACGGTGATGGCCGGCGGACCGGAAAGCCAGAAATTCGCGTAGGCGATGACGGCCTCCTTGTTGGGTGAACTCGACAGCAGGCACGGTCCGATCGACCAGGCGCGATACCCTTCCTTCGGGACAGCATATTTGGCAGGCTTGCCTTGTGCCTTCACCGCCATGACAGCCGGCTGCCACGCATCGCAGACGACCATCTCACCGGATGCCATCAGGTTGACCAGTTCTCCGAAATCGCCCCACAGAGCCCGAAACTGGCCCTCCTTCTTTTTGGAAATCAGGAAGTCGGCGGCTGTATCTATTTCCTTCTTGCTGGCATTGCCGGGGTTCTTGGCTTCCAACTCGCCGAGCGTATTCAATGCCATGATCGCCTGGCCGAAAGCGATTAGCGGATCGACGTTCAGGCCGGAACGGCCCTTCCATTTCTTGTCGAAGAGCACCGTCCACGTGTTCGCCTCTTCTGCGGAGAGCACGTCCGGATTGTAGCCGATCGAATCGTAATTGTAGACGGCGGGCACCATGTAGAGCGTGGTCTCGCTGTCGTCCGTCCAGATCTGGCCGACGATCTGGTCGGTACGCGACCATTTCGGGTCCGGCTTGGTAAACGTGTCGCGGATCGCGCTCCAGTTCGGGATTTCGGAGACAGCGATAGGGGTAACGTTGTTTGTCGCGATCACCGCCTTCAGGCGCTCGCCAATGATCTCCCAACAGTCGAAATCGCCGCTGCCGGAGAGGATCTTCGTCTGGGCGTCCGGATAGGTCATCGGCGTGCCCGAAACGGATCCCACCCCCGATTCCTTCTTGAACATCTGCAGGATGCGATCCTGCACGGTCGTCGAAAGGCCGGTGGTGCGCAATTGTTCGCTTGCGAGCGAGCCGGCTGCAAGTGCCTGCCGCACTTGCAGGAGAGGCGAGAAGCCGCCCGCCGCGAGAGCCATGGCCCCGGCGCCTCCCTTGAGCAGATCGCGTCTGGAAACTGGATATTTCGTCATGATCGGTTCCCCTTGAGTTTGGTCCTAGTACCGGCCTACGAGAAGGCCACCATCGACCGTCAGCACTTGCCCGGTCAGGTATCGTGCCGAGGGCGAAGCGAGAAAATGGATGACATCGGCGATGTCCTCGGGTTCGCCGATCCGGCCCATCGGAATGAAGGAGGCCGCTTTCTCGGCACCCTGGGGCCCAAGTGAATGCTTCTCGGACAGAAGCTGCGCGGTGCGGATGTAGCCCGGCGCGACCCCGTTCACCCGAATGCCATTCGCCGCCAGTTCGACGGCCAGGCCGCGAACCAGCCCCACGACGCCCGATTTCGCGGCAGAGTAATGAACATGCTCGTCCCAGCCATAGGCGACGCCCATGATCGACGACAGGCAGACGATCGCGCCGGATTTCGCCCTGCGCATCGAAGGAAGGGCGGGCCTGATGATGCGCAGCATGCCCTTGAGGTCGATGTCGAGCGTCTCGTCCCATTTTTCGTCGCTCAAGGCGTCGAGGGGGACTCGATGGGCGATGCCGGCATTGGCGATCACAACGTCGATCCGCCCGTGTTTTTTGATCACCCCGGCGATTACGGTATCCGCCGCTTCCGTGGAGCGAACGTTCAGTTCAAGGAATTCGGCAGAACCGCCGGCATCACGGATTCCTGCCGCGACCTTCGCGCCTTCGTCGGCCAGGACGTCGGTCACCACGACATGGTCACCGCTGTCGGCGAAGGCGCGGCTGGTTGCGGCTCCGATGCCGATTCCGGCGCCGGTCACGACGATGATGCGACGGCCTTTCTGTTCATTTGGCATTGCAGCGGCTTCCTTCCTGCGGGTTCGGGGTGACGGGAACGGTCATCCTCGGGCATGTCATGCCTCCTCCTCCTGCCCCTTGAATGAGCGCTGACGGCTGACGGCGCGCAGCATGAGGAGCGCGTAGATGCCGAGCAGGGTGAAGGAGAACAATGTGGTGAGAACGCCGAAGGCGAATATGTTCGGATAGATCTCGACTGAGAACGTGCCGTAGATCGCAAGCGGCAGCGTCAACTCGCGGCCGGACGTGAACAGCGTGCGGGCGAACTCGTCATAGGAGAGCGTGAAAGCGAAAAGCATGGCCGACAACACGCCCGGGAAGATCATCGGGAAGGTCACGCGCCGGAAGGTCTGGGCTGGCGAGACGCCGAGCGACAGCGACGCCTCCTCCACGCTTCGGTCGAAACGATTGAAGATCGCCAGCATGACCAGGAAGGCGAAAGGATAGGTGTAGACGACATGCAGTACGAACGCCGTGCCCCACCAGGTCCGGTCGATGCCGATCATGTTGGCGACCAGCGCCATGCCGAGACCGACGAGGACGCCCGGCACCATCATGCCGAGGATGATCAGATAGAAGACCGGCCCCGATCCCTTGAAGCGGGTGCGGAACGCTTCCCCGGTGATGACGCCGAGCACGGTGGAAACGATCGTGGTCATGACGGCAAGCGCCAGCGAGCGCAGCAGGCTGTCGCCGACCGGCAGGTACGAGACGCGGCTGCCGGGCGTGAGTTCCAGCAGATGCCGGTACCAATAAGTCGACCATTGCACGATCGGGAACTGCGGCCCGCCGTTCGGCCCCTGGAAGGACAGGATCGCCAGGATGACCATCGGTCCGTAGAGGAACAGCAGGAAAACGCCGCAGTAGACGCCGAGGGCCGATTTGAGGGCGCGCGCTTCCACCGCTAGACCTCCTTGCGGATGTTGACGACGCGCAGCAGGGCCGTAATCACCACGACGATGATGATGGTGAGGACCACGCCGGCCACCGAGGCGAAGGCCCATTTCAGGGAGCCCACCTGGGTGACGATGATGTTGCCGAGAAGATTGACCTTGCGGCCCGAAAGCGAGGCGGCGGTGGCGAACTCTCCAAGCACCATGACGGAGACGAAAATGGACCCCACCATCACGCCGGGCAGCGAAAGCGGCAGGATGATCTTCCAGAAGATGCGCCAGAAGCCGGCGCCGAGGTCCCGCGCCGCCTCGATGATGCTCGGATCGATGCGGCTCAGCATGAACGTGATCGGGCCGACCATGAACACGCAGTAGATCTGCGTCATGCCGACGAGCACCGAGAATTCGGAAAAGAGGAGGAAGCGCAAGGGATGGTCGATCAGATGCAGATCGAGCAGGATCGTGTTGATCGCGCCTTGCGTGCCGAGCATCGGCCGCCAGGCGATGATGCGGATAAGGAACGATGTCCAGAAGGGGATGATACAAAGAATGAGAAGGGTTGTCTGGACCGTCGTATTGCGCACCAGCAATCCGATGAAAAGGGCGACCGGATAACCGATGACCAGTGTCGCGACCAGCACGATCGCCCAGATCCTGATCGTCGTCCATGTCGAGGTGAGATAGGTGGAGCTGGTCAGGAATCTCACCCAGCTGTCAGTGGTAATGGTTGGATGGATGGCAAAGGTCGTCTGTGTCCAGAACGAAACGTAGACGACCATGATCATCGGGACGACCATGAACAGGACCATCCAGAGGACGCCCGGGGCCAACAGGAAATAAGCGCGTCTCCGCTCCCGCCGCTGGCGTCTCGCGGCTGGAGAATCCGCGCTCGCCCGCACGGAAACAGTCGAAACGCCGGAGGAAGCCTTCTCCGCGATTTCCATCACGCTGCCTCTCCGGAATAGACGATTGCGTCGTTCGGATCGAAAGCGAGACGATAATCCTTTCCCGTTTCATACATTTCGGGTTCCGGACCGCTCATATGCGTCACGACCTGAAGCAGTTGGCCGTCATTGCTCCTGAAGAACGAGAGAAACAGAGCGCCCGTGAATTCGCTTGCTATGAAACGCGCCTCGACGAACGCCTCCGTTCCTCCGGCGGCTCCAGAAGGCCGGACCGTGAACCTGTCGAAGCGGACCGCGACATCGATCGGCGTTCCGTCCACAAGATGTTCGCCGCGCACGGGAAACCCGTTGGCTTTCGATCGGAAGGCCCCGTTGCTCAGCTTGCCGGACAATATGTTGTAGGCGTTGAGGCGGCGTGCGACCTCAGGGCTGACGGGCCGTGCGTAAAGCTCGTCGGCCGGAGCGATCTGTGCGACGCGGCGGTCGGCCAGGACGGCAACCATGTCGCCCATGAGCAGCGCCTCGCTTTCACTGCCGGTGACATGCAGGAAGGTGACGCCGAGACGCTCGCGAATCGTCTTCAGCTCGTCACACATGCGCTCGCGAAGATTGGCGTCGAGCGCCCCCAGTGGTTCGTCGAGCAGCACGACACGCGGCTCCGCCACCAACGTCCTGGCGAGCGCGACACGCTGGCGCTGGCCGCCGGAAATCGCCGTGACGGCGCGTCTCTCCAGTCCTTCGAGCCCGACGAGCCGGACCATGTCGGCAACCC
>SCRB01000397.1 GCA_004299545.1 Rhizobiaceae bacterium | reverse complement strand
GTCCCGAATGTCCGCTTCTGGATGGGCTTCGGCGATCATTATATCAACGTGTTCACCGTCCTGAAAAATCTCGGCCTGCTGTCGGAGCAGCCGGTGCGGATCGCCGAGGGCCAGGAGGTGGTGCCGCTCAAACTGGTCAAGGCCGTGTTGCCCGATCCGGGGTCGCTGGCGCCCGACTATGCCGGCAAGACCTGCATCGGCGATCTCGTCAAGGGCGTAAAGGACGGCAGGGAGCGGGAGGTCTTAATTTACAATGTCGCGGACCACGGGGAAGCTTACGAGGAAGTCGGCAGCCAGGGCATTTCCTATACGGCCGGCGTTCCGGCAACCGCTGCGGCCATGCTGATTGCCACCGGCGTATGGGACGTCAAAAGAATGGCCAATGTCGAGGAACTGCCGCCGCGGCCGTTTCTTGACCTCCTCAACCGCATCGGCCTGCCGACGCGGATCAGGGATGAAAACGGCGACCGCGCCGTGGCTTTTCTCCGGCCACCGCCGGCGCGTGCGACCGCCGTGCCCGATCACATTATCTGTAACAATGCAGAAGGGATTTGACGAAAAGGGCCGTCGATACCAGTATGCGTGGGTCTCGATTGATGCGATCGGACGGTCCATGCCGCAGAGATGTGGCGGGCGGGCCGGGAGGATCGAGCGTCAATGGACGTTGATGAAACGGACAGAGGAGCGAGGCATGAATCCACCGGACAGTCTCCTTCGGCTCTGACGAAAAGCGGAGCCGCGGCAATCCTGGGCGACGCCTGAGGGCGTGAGAGTCCGGCTGTCGATATTCCCCACATCGCAGAGACTACTGGTCGGGCCTGCGGGGGCACTCGCGACGCGCCCGAAAGAGAAGCTGGTCCTCGACCGGTGAGTGTTGGCAGAAGCCACAAAGCGCCCCGCGCGACCTGAAAAGGCGGCGGGGCTTTTGTTCATATGCAGCCTTGCACTTCATTCCTTCTCAACGATCGGTTCGCGGGGCAGCGTATCTTGGGGATTTGCGCCTGCGTTGTGGTTGACAGTGAACAAAAAAAGAACAAACTGGGTTTGGGAAATGAAAGTGTGGAAAGACTGGCGGCGGGTTGCGCTTTGGTCGACTCGCCCGCTGCAAGGTGCGAAAGAAAGCTGGTTTCGGACGAGCGTGGAGAAGCGTCATGGCGGGTAGCGTGAACAAGGTCATTCTGGTCGGCAATCTCGGCGCCGATCCTGAGATCAGGCGGTTGAATTCCGGCGATCCGGTCGTCAATCTGCGCATTGCCACTTCGGAAACGTGGCGCGACCGCAATTCGGGCGAACGTCAGGAACGGACCGAATGGCACAGGGTCGTCATCTTCAACGACAACCTCGCCAAGGTCGCCGAGCAGTACCTGAAGAAAGGCATGAAGGTTTATATCGAGGGCCAGTTGCAGACGCGCAAATGGCAGGACCAGAGCGGACAAGAAAAATATTCGACCGAAATCGTGCTGCAGAAGTTCCGCGGCGAGTTGCAGATGCTGGATTCGCGCGGGCAGGGCGGCGAGGGCCAGGTTTCCCATGGCGGCGGCCGTGACTCCGATTTCGGCCAGTCCGGGCCCGGTGGCGACGATTATGGCCGTAGTGGCGGCGGCAATCGTGGCGGCGGGGCTGGCGGTGGATTCTCACGCGAACTCGACGACGACATTCCGTTCTGACAGGTGGCCTTCTGGTCGTGGCCGTTCCGATCCTGTGGTTCCGATGAG
>SCRB01000396.1 GCA_004299545.1 Rhizobiaceae bacterium | reverse complement strand
CCAGCTTCTCGGCGCCCATATGGTCGGGGCGGAAGTCACCGAACTCATCCAAGGATTTGTCGTCGCGATGAACCTCGAAACCACGGAAGAAGATCTGATCCACTCCGTTTTCCCGCATCCGACCTTGTCGGAAACGATGCATGAAAGCGTCCTCGATGCCTATGGCCGCGTCATACACGTTTGATTTCTCGCGGCTTTATGGGACAATGGTAAAGTGAATCAGGCTCCGTTGACGAGGGAAGGAGACGAAGGTGCACGCAAATGGTGTAGGGTGGATTGCCGCGATCATCATCGGGGGATTGGCCGGATGGCTCGCGGAAATGTTCATGAAAAGCAACACCGGAGTACTCATGAACATCGTTCTGGGTATTGTCGGTGCGGTTGTTCTCAATGCCATTCTGGCAGCGATCGGGTTCGGCGCGTTGGGGACAGGCTGGATTGCCTATCTCATCACGGGCTTTATCGGCGCGTGTATTCTGATCGCCATCGGCAGGCTCCTGCGCCGCTGAACATTCGACAGGACAAGAGGTCATGCAGGCCATCCGGAAACGGGTGGCCTGTATCTTTTTGAAAAGATGCTTAAATGTCCCAGGACGGGCTTGAGCAGAGCAGGAGCGGTCTTGGGAGCAAATAGGGGCAGGATTAGATGGTAACGGTTCTCGACAGGGTTTCTGTAGCCGCGCGGCCGCGGCATCCGGAAAAGGCGCATCGCCCGGACCAGGAAGTGCTGCGCAAGCCGGACTGGATCCGGGTCAAGGCACCGGTCTCACGCGGCTATCTCGAAACCCGCGAGATCGTGAAATCACACCATCTGGTCACGGTCTGCGAAGAGGCCGGCTGTCCGAATATCGGCGAGTGCTGGGACAAGAAGCACGCCACCTTCATGATTTTAGGCGAGATCTGCACCCGCGCCTGCGCTTTCTGCAATGTCGCGACCGGACTGCCGACCGCCCTCGACCCAGACGAGCCGGAAAACGTCGCAAAGGCGGTGACGAAGATGGGACTGAGCCATGTCGTCGTCACCTCCGTCGACCGAGACGATCTCGACGACGGCGGCGCGCACCATTTCGCCGAGGTCATTCGCGCGATCAGGCACGCATCGCCTGCGACGACCATCGAGGTCTTGACGCCGGATTTCCTGCGTAAGGAGGGAGCGCTGGAAATCGTGGTGGAGGCGAGGCCGGATGTCTTCAACCACAATCTGGAGACCGTGCCGTCAAATTACCTGACGGTGCGGCCTGGCGCGCGTTACTTCCATTCGATCCGGCTTCTGCAGCGAGTGAAGGAACTCGATCCGTCCATGTTCACAAAATCCGGCATCATGGTCGGGCTGGGCGAGGAGCGGAACGAGGTGCTGCAACTGATGGACGATCTGCGGACGGCAAACGTCGATTTCCTGACGATCGGCCAATATCTCCAGCCCTCGAAGAAGCACCATCCGGTGAAGAAGTTCGTCACGCCGGAAGAATTCAAGTCCTATGAGACCATTGCCTACACCAAAGGCTTCCTGCTTGTTTCGGCAAGCCCGCTGACACGCTCCTCGTATCATGCCGGCGAGGATTTCGCGCGTCTCAGGGCCGCGAGGGTCGCCGCTCTGGCAAAGCGGTCCTGAAAGGATCGCTGCAGGATCAGATGCCGAAATTCGAGACGACGCGCCATGTCGCCCATTCGCCGGAACGGATGTTCACGCTGGTGGCGGATATTGAGAAATACCCCCAGTTCCTGCCGATGTGCGAGGCGCTGTCGGTCCGTTCGCGCAAGGAGAAGGACGGCATCACCGTCCTCGTCGCCGATATGTCGGTGGGCTACAAGGCCATCCGCGAGACCTTCACCAGCCAGGTGGTGTTGAAACCCGACGAAAAAATCATCGACGTGCGCTATCTCGACGGCCCGTTCCGCTACTTGCAGAACAGGTGGAACTTCTTGCCTGCGAG
>SCRB01000395.1 GCA_004299545.1 Rhizobiaceae bacterium | reverse complement strand
GGAGCAGTTGTCCGTCGCGACCGACGACCTCCGTCGAGACGGAGGTCAGTTCCCCGAGCGGTGGAGGGTAGGCACGGTCGAGAGCATCGAGGCCATAGGCCGCGCTGGTGCACAGGACGACGGCGCAGAGAGCGGCAGTGCCGATTATACGCCAGCGTCGCTTCATCACTTCGCCGCCTTGATCTCCATCGTCCCGGTCGCCGTGCGGGCGGAGAATTGCGGCCGGTACATGTCCTCGATGCTTGCGGCCGGGAGCGCATAGATGCCGGGCGTGACAGCGCGCACGACATAGGCGACCGTCATGTCGCGCGAACTCGATGGCGTGCGGTCGAATGCGGCGACGAAGCGGTCGTCGCGGAACTCCGTATGCGCGGTGTCGGTGTTCTTCAGCCAGTCGAAATTCGACAGTTGCGCGCTGCCGACGAGGCTCGGATTGTCGATCTGGAACCCGGCCGGCAGGAGGTCGGTGATGAGCACCCGAGACGGCCAGGCGTTTTCCTCGGTCGCCTTGATGACGACGACGAAGCGCTCGTTCTGCGTCGCTTCGGTGATGTCGGCCGGTTTCCCGTCCATGGTGTAGTAGCTGCGGCTGATCGTAAAGCCGTCACCGCCGGCGGGAAGCGGCTGGACGGGTGCGGCGACGGCCGTCACCACCGCCTCCACCGGATCGTTGCCCTTGTTGACGAGCCGGATCGGCGTCGTTTCGAGATCGGTCCCGCTGACGCGCTCGGCAAAGGCGCCGTCATGCGGCTGTCCGTTCACGTCGAGCCTGATGCCCTTCGTGCCCGCCTCGATGGCACGGGCGGCGAGCACCATCCACGCTTCGTCCTGCGTGCTCAGATAATTTACCGACGCACGTTCGGCGGAGACGAGCCTGATCATTGCCGGTATGGTAGCGGGCGCGGGCCTGGTTTCCGCCGCGAGCGCCAGCATCGCAGCGCCGTCGCGCAGCTTCGAGCCGTAGTCGGGCCACGAGATGCGGTTGGCGGGTGCTTTCTGGCGCGCCAGGTTGAAGGCCGAGGCGAAGGCGCTGTCGGCGCGATTGGTGTCGCCATAAAGTGCCAGAGCGGCGGCAAGCTGGGCGCGCGCCATCGGGCTCTGGAACTTGGCCATTTCGGTATCCGCATAGTAGCGCAGATCGCCCACCGAGGCTTTCCGGTTGCGGGCCAGCACATAAAGCGCATAGGCGATCTCGCTGCCGCGGCCCTTGATGTCGGTGTTGTAGGCGAGCGCGTTCTGCAGATTGCCGAGCGCCTGCGTGAAGCCCTCGGCCGGCACCGCATAGCCCTGTTCACGGGCGCGGGTGAGGAAGTCGCTCACATAAGCATCGAGCCAGAGATCGCCGCTGCCGGGTCCCCACAGGCCGAAGCTGCCGGAGGAGGACTGGTAGGACAGCACCCTATAGATCGCGTCCTGCACGCGATTGTGGAGATCGGGATCTTCGGGAAGGCCAGCGGATTTCGCCATTTCGCTGAGATAGAGGAGCGGCAGCGCGCGGCTCGTCGTCTGCTCGGCGCAGCCATAAGGGTAGTGGTCGAGCGAGAGTAAAAGCGACGGTGCGTCGAAGGCCGCGAGCGAGGAGACGCCGACACTGACCGAAGCGCCGTCGAGCAGGCTCGATGCCAGAAGTTCCTTGCCGACGGTGATGGCGCCGCCATTGGCTGCGAGATTGATCACCTGCCTGGTGGTGACGGGGAGGGTTTCGGGCCTGACAGGGAGCGGCAGCGCCTGCTCGACCGAGAGGCCCGAAGCGTTGGCAAGCCGCACTGTGATCGCGGCATTGCCGGCCGCCGATGCCGTCAGCGGAACCGAAAGCGCGGTACGCGCGCCCTTTGCGAGCATCACTGTTTTGGGCGCATCGTCCGCGGCGTTGACCGTGCCGTCGGAGGAGACGGTCAGCCGGTATTCGCCGGCCGGCCCGTCCGTGTTGGCGATGTCGAGGCGCATTTCGGCGCGGTCGCCGGGTGCCATGAAGCGCGGCAGGCTCGCCGTCACCACGACGGGATCGCGGATGACGACATCCGACACGGCATGGCCGATACCCGTCTTCGACCAGGCGACGGCCATGACGCGCACGGTGCCGTTGAATTGCGGAATGTCGAACGAAACGACGGCGCGGCCGTCATTGTCGACCTTCACCGGGCCGGAGAAGGAGGCGACGAGCTTCTGCGTCGGCGGACTGCCTTCGGCACTCATCTGCGCACCGTCGCCGCCGGTCCTGATCCGCCCCATGGCGCCGGCGGAGCCGTCGATCAGCCGGCCGTAGATATCGCGTATGTCGATGCCCATGCGGCGCTGGCCGAAATACCAGCCCTCCGGATCCGGCGGCTGGTAGCGGGTGAGGTTGAGGATGCCGACATCGACGGCGGCGATGGCGACATAGGCCTCTTCGCCCGGCTGCAACCCGGCGAGCTTCACCGGGATGACGAGCGGCTTGCGCGGTTCGGCTTTCGGCGCTGTTTCGAGCGCGACGCCGAGATGCCGCGGCCCCGGATCGAGCTTCAGCCATTTGACGCCGATGGCACGGCCGGGCAGGCGGGTTTCGGGCCCGTTCCCCGGGCGGAAAAGGGTTGCGGTGACATAGGCGCCGGCGCCCCAGTCCGCCTTGACGGGAATATCGATCGTGGCGCCGCCCTTCGGCACACTCACCGTCTCGGTGGCGAGCAGCCGGTCGGCGCCGATCGTCACCAGAAGCTCTCCGGCAAAGCGCGGCGAGACTTTCAGATGCGCCGTTTCGCCGGCCTTGTAACTTGCCTTGTCGAGCGCGATCTCGAGCGCGTCGGGCGTTTCCGTCGAGCTTGCCGCGACATACCAGCCGGCGTCGAATTCGACGCTGGTGGCGGGGCCGTCGGGATCATCGGTCGAGACTTCAAGCCTGTAGCGACCCCAATCGACGGGAGATTCTATGGAAGCCTCTCCATTCGCCGGCACGTCTGTCTTTCCGCCGGCGATCTTCTTCGTGTAGGTCACGGGCTCGTAATTCCAGCTGCCGTTCGCCCGGTACCACTGATAGTTCCGCTCGATCTTGACCAGCGACCAGTTGAGGCCGGCCATGTCGATCCTCTTGCCGGCAGGATCGGCCGCGATCAGCTGGAACTTCGCCGTCGAGTTCTCGGGTACCTCGTCGCCGGAAAATGCCGGTCTGACACCGATCATCGTGTGTTGCGGCTGGACGGGAAGCGTCAGGTTGCGCTCGACTGCGCGTCCCCCGCCTTCGCGCATGCGCACCACGACCTCGGCGCTGAGCGGGCGGGTGGTGGACGGCAGCTTGTCGAGCGCGACGTTGAACGTGGCCTTGCCCTGATCGTCCGTGATCGGCAAATCGTCGAGCGGCATGGACATGGCGTCCTTGTCGTCGTCGGCATTCTCGTCGGCCAGGCCGAACTGGTACCCGGGGAAAGCCTTCCGCTCGCGCGTGGTCGACAGCTTGACCTCGCCTTCGAGGGAAAGGCCCGCGGCCGGCGCACCATAGAGGAAGCGGCCATCAACGGTGACGGGCGTTGGCTGCCCCTGATGGATCGCGTCAGCGCTGCTGGTGAGGTCGAACTCCATGCGGTCTGGAACGAAATCCTCGACGAGGAACATGCCCTCGGCAACCGGCGCCTTCTTCGGATCGGTGTAGACGCTCATATGCCATGTCCCGCGCATGGCGTTCGGCTGCAATTTCAGATCGGCGAAGTGGCCGCCGAGCGATCCTTCCTTGCTGACGATGCGCCGGTCCTCGACGCCGTCCGGCCGGCTGAAGATAAAGGTAAGCGGCAGGTTGCCGACGGCATCCGCGGAATCGTCGCGGGCAAGCGCGGCCGCGTGCACCGTCTCCCCGGCGCGATAGATGCCGCGCTCCGTCCAGCCATAGACGTCGAGTGCGCCGGGCGCGGCGCGCCCGCCGACGCCCCGGTCCGAAAGATCGAAGCCTGCCTGACTCATGTCGAGGAAGTCGAAATCCTTGCCAGCGAGGCTCGCTGTCAGGATGGCGGGGACAAGGCCGCCTTCGCCGCGCGCCAGCCCCGGCGCGAAGACGGCGCGGCCGCTTGCATCCGTCTTTGCGGTGCCGAGCACCTCGTTGTTGCGTGCCAGAAGCTTCAGGTCGACATCGGCGAGCGGCTTGGCGGTGGCAAGGGAACGGGCGAAAACGGTGATGCCGTCCGTGCCGGTATAGGTCGACAGCCCGATGTCCGAGACGACAAACCATTGCGAGGCGATATTGTCGCTCGTCTCTTTCTGCCCGGAGGGAACGGCCGTCAACAGATAGACGCCGGGCTTTCTGGTCGGCAGCGCCTGATCGACAGGGAAGCTGGTCACGACCTCCTTGTTGAGGTCGGAGCGAATCTCGATCTTGCCCTTCCAGACGCTCTCGCCCATCTGGCCGGAGATCTGGTCGACATCATAGCTGTAAAGCTGCCTGAGGAAATCCGAGCTCGACAGAAGCTGGGTCAGCGCGCGGTCGCCGACGCGATAGAGCTGGAGGTCGGCCTCGCCCGTGTTGACGCTGACCAGCGGGATGCCGTGACGCCCGGCGCCGGGAAGGATGAAATTGTCGCCGGTGAAGCGGATGAAGGGCGAGCGGTCGCGCACATAGATGTCGAGCGAGGCGGGGCTTTCCAGCACCTCGCCGACCGCCGAGGGCAGGCCGGCACGGAAGGTGATGCGGTAGCGCTTGCCATGCTCCAACCCGTCGACGCAAATCTGCTTCTCCTCAAGATCGATCGCTTTCGGCCGGGCGCCGTCCACGGTGACGAACGGCGCATAATCGGTTCCGTTCTTGACCAGGGGATCGGAGAACTGGGCGCAGGCGCGCGGAGTCTGGCTCTCGGCGTCGATGGTATGATCGACGATGCGAAAGCCCTTGCGTGCCTTGAGGTCGAGATAGGCGCCACGAACAAGCGGATCGTTGGCGAGCGCAAGGCTTGCCTTGTAAGCCTGGAGGGCGGGCCGGTATTGCGCGCGCCGGTCGAGGCTCTTCGCCAGAACCGCGAGGGCGGCGGCGCGCGCCCTGGCCGTGCGCGAGACGAGGTAGCCATCATAGGCGGCCGAACTCGCGGCTGACAAAAGGCTGTTCTGGTCGGCGCCGTTGACCGGCTTCACCCTCAACGCAGAGTCGGCAAGATTGGCCCATAAGGTGCTGTCGTCGGGCGTAATGGCGATGGCCGCGACATATTTCTGCATCGCCGCTCGCGGGTCGCTCGTCGCCAGATGGTCCGCTTCCCCGATAAGGGCGTTCAGGCCCTCGTTTTGCGCCGCTTTATTTTGTGTCGAGGTATTTTGGGTGACGATCTTCTGGCGATAGGTGACGGCTTCGTCGCTGAGCCCGGCGGGCAGGAAGGAAAGTGCCGGTGGTGCGCCGATATCGGGTTCGCCGGAGAGGTCGACCACCTTTCCCGCGACCGCGCCCTTGAACGGATTGAGGGTGTTGTAATCCGATTTCAGGAAGCACCATTTCGCTTTCCGGTTATAGGTGAAGGCACGGCAGGACTTGTCGCCGAGGCAACCCGCCTTGCACTGATCGAGCGTGACGTTCTGCTCCGACCTGAGGTCGAATCCGAAATAGTCGGAATCTTCGCTTGTTACGATCGAGCGGGGCTGTTCGGCGCCGAACGCGGCCCAGCCGCAGCAGCAGGTGAAAACGAGCAGGAAAAGGGCACGAACCCAGCGTTGCGACATCGACCTCTCCTGATTTTCATCCGCTCCCGCCATGATGATTGAGGCCGGCGGGTTGTCAATGCCGCACGGACAAGCCTATACCTGACGAGGCAGGATGGTTACGGGGCTTGGCGGGAAAACGACTTCACCCAGACGGATGAAGGAAGGCTTTCCTTTTTGCCGCAGCAGTCATGTCCCCGATGTCAATAGGCCAGATGAATAGCATTTTTGCGTCAACATTGTCGCAATTCCTGCATCCGGTCGCCGTGCAAACATGCACATTCTATGATGGGGCATCCCACAGGCGGCTTTTTGACAATGCCGGTGAGATGCGAAATGCTGGTGGCCGAGAGAGCCACGCAAAATGGGAGAACACACCAATGACAATGTATAAAAGCAACGGCGATCGTGTGCCGCCGGTAGTCGAAGAACTGGCCGAAGCGGCGAAGGCCGGCAAGATGGATCGCCGCGAATTCCTTGCCATCGCGAGTGTCATGGGCGCGTCCACGGCAATGGCCTATGGCATGATCGGGCTTGCAGATCCGACCGTGGCGAAAGCGGCCGAGGCAACGCCGAAGAAGGGCGGTGTCCTCCGTTGCGCCATGTCGGTCAAGGCGCAGAAAGATCCGCGGACCTATGACTGGTCCGAGCTTGCCAACTCTACCCGTACCTTCCTTGAACCGCTGGTGAAATACACGACCAAATACACGTTCCAGCCAATGCTGCTGGAAAGCTGGGAAGTGAACGACGACGCCACCGAATATGTCCTGCATGTCCGCAAGGACGCGGAGTGGAACAACGGCGACAAGTTCAATGCCGACGACGTGATGTTCAACCTCATCCGCTGGTGCGACAGCAAGGCCGAAGGCAACTCGATGGCCGCGCGCATGGGCGGCATGGTGGACCCGAAGACCAACAAGGCCCGCGAAGGCGCTATCACCAAGACAGACGACTACACGATCAAGCTCAAGCTGCCGGCCTCCGATATCACGATCATCCCGAATTTCTCGGATTATCCGGGTCTCGTCGTTCATCGCGACTATGAGAAGAACGGCTCCGACATCGTCAAGCATCCGGTCGGCACCGGCGCGTTCGAACTCGTTTCCTACGACGTCGGCTCGAAGGTCGTGGCGAAGCGCCGTGAGCATGGCAAATGGTGGGGCGGCGAAGCCTATCTCGACGGCGTCGAGTTCATCGACTACGGCACCGATTTCAACGCCTATGTCAACGCCTTCGATTCCGGCGAGATCGACACCGACTACCAGACGATGGCGGATTTTATCTCCATCCTCGACAAGATGGGGCTGGTGAAGTCCCAGGTGAAGACGGCGACCACCATCGTCGCGCGCACCAACGTCACGGTCAAACCCTATGACGATCAGAAACTGCGCAACGCCTTGCAGATGGCGACCGACAACAAGACGGTGCTGCAACTCGGCTACAACAACCTTGGATCGGTCGGCGAAAATTTTCATGTCGCGCCGATTCATCCGGAATATTACCCGCTGCCTAAGAAGCAGCGCGACCTCGAAGGCGCCAAGAAGCTGATGACGGAATCCGGTCATATGGATTTCCAGCATGAACTGATCTCGGTGGACGAGGACTGGCACCGGAACACGGGCGACGCCATCGCGGCGCAACTGCGCGAAGCCGGCTTCAAGGTGAAGCGCACCATCCTACCCGGTTCCACTTTCTGGACCAACTGGACGAAATATCCCTACTCGACCACGAACTGGAACATGCGGCCGCTCGGCGTCCAGGTGCTGGCGCTCGGTTACATGACAGGCGCGGCGTGGAACGAGTCCCACTACTCTGGATTGGAGTAGTGG
>SCRB01000394.1 GCA_004299545.1 Rhizobiaceae bacterium | reverse complement strand
GGTCGATCGTCAGGGGCGGCACGAGTTCCGCCCAAAAGGCGCTTTTCTTCAATCTGAGACGGCTGCGCGCCCGGCTGGCGCAGGGAGATGCGCCTTCGGGCCTTGCCGTCTACCGTGAAATTTCACGGGCTCTCGGCGTTTCCGAGGCAGACGTGGCCATGATGGATTCAAGGCTGTCGGGATCCGATACATCGCTCAACGCCCCGCTGGGGGATGACGGCTCGGGAAACGACAGGATGGATTTCCTCGTCTCCGACGCACCGCTGCCCGACGAAGTCGCCGGCGAGGCGATCGATATCGAGCGCAGGACGGATTGGCTGAACAGCGCGCTGGGCGTCCTCAACGAGCGGGAACTCCGCATTATCCGCGAAAGGCGGCTGCGCGAGGAAGGGGCGACGCTGGAAGCACTCGGCGAGAGGCTTGGTATATCCAAGGAACGGGTCCGGCAGATCGAAAACAGGGCGATCGAGAAGTTGCGCTCGGCGCTCATCCGGGAAAATCCGGAACTTGCCGTCCTGTAACACGTGATCCGGGTGGCCCTGATTCGGGACTGCGGCAGTCTACTTCTCGGTCACGATCTTCACCTTGTCGCCTGCCGAAACGGTTGAACCCGGCCCCAACCCGTTAAGGACACGGAAAAGGTCGAGCTTGCGGTCGACACCGTGCATCATCGAGGCCAGCATGCCGACCGTTTCACCGGGCTTGGCCGTCACGACGCGGATGACGAGCGGCTTGAGCGAAGCCTTTTCCGCCGGGGTCAGCATCCTGAAACTGTCGCGGACGGCCTGCGCGGTCGGCTCGAGCTGGTTGCTCGATAGGGGCGCTGCCGTCAAAAGCCGATAGACGTGATCAGCCGAGCGGATCACGGTGACGTCGAATTGCCAATTCCCCGCCTTCGCCCGCCCGATGGCGGCCTCCTGTCCACCGACGGTGGCGGTGTGGATGCTCGATTTGTCGAGACCGGAGACCCAGCCGCTTTTCAGGTAATCGACGAGTGAGGTCCTGGGATCGAGCGAGAGGCCGTCGAAACGGATGGCGAGATCGCCGGCACCGGTCGCGGTAACGGCTGCTGCGGTATTGTCGATGACGAAGCCTTGCGGCACGGTGAAGGCGATGCCGAGGCCGGGATGCAGGAACGTCCGGCCGCGGACGTAGCCCTCTTCCGGCTTGTCCCCGAAAAGCATGCCGTCTATGCCTTCCAGGAAGGCGTCGCGATCGCGGGTTCCGGTGCCAGGGGGGCCGAAAGCCGCGGCGTGCTGTTCCGCGAGCGTCACGCGCTGCGGCGTGTTGGGATGCGTCGCGAGGAAATCGAGGCTGGTATCGGTGGCGCCGGACACGTTGCGGAAATCGGCGTAGGCCTGCATGCTTTTCAGGAAACGCGCCGCCGCATAGGGATCGAACCCGGCCTTGCCGATCGACTGGATGCCGATCGCGTCGGCCTGCAATTCCTGGTCGCGCGAGAACTGCGCCAGCCTGAGCTTGCCGCGGACGAGGGCGGCCTTCGCCTCGGCGCTGTCGCCCAGGACGGTGTTGACCACCTTGGAAGCGAACTGCTCCTCCTTTTCCCGCTGCTGCCGTTGCAGGCCATGATTGGCGGTGATGTGGCCCATCTCGTGCGCGATCACGGCGGCAAGCTCGGCGGAATCGTTGGCCAGCGCGAGAAGACCGCGCGTCACGTAGACATAACCGCCCGGAAGGGCGAAGGCGTTGACGTTCGGCGAATTCAGGATGGTGATGCGATATGTCTGGTTCGGATTGTCCGATACCACGCTCAGCCTGCCGACCACCTTGGCTACCATGCGCTCCAGTTTCGGATTGGAATATTCGCCGCCATACGTGTTGAGGATGCGGGGATGCTGCGCCCGGGCGAGCGCAGCGAGCCGGTTGTCACGCGTGACGTTGTCGACCGTGACCGGACGGTTGGAAGGCGTAAAGGCTTCGGCGTCGCCCATCGAGGGGTCGATGGACTGGCAGCCGGCGGCCGTCAGGACGAGCGAAAGGCTGAGCCACAGGCGCCATCTGCCGAGACCCTCGATCCGCTGCAGCGCGGCCGCCCACATCATCGGTCTCTTGCCCAGAACGAATCCCTTCCAGAAAATTCCGCTGGGAAAGGTGGTCCTTCCCATTGGTCCCTCGGCTCCGCTTTGGCGGTCCCTTTCCATACTACGCTCTGTGACACAAGAAGGCTGCAAATCCAGCAAGGGAGCATTGCGTGTAAATTATGGCCGCTCGACAGCAACGTTTCGTGAAGCGGGCCGTTCCGCCTCCGCGGCGGAAAAACGGCGATGACGGGAATATGGCCATGGGCTGCCTTTGCCCACGCGCCGTGTTAAGGCGGTGCCGATGAGCAGATTCACGATCCTTCTCGGTGGTGAACTGGTCCCGACGGGCCGCTTGGCGGCGCAACTGTCGGGGACGCGTGTCATCGCCGCCGATTCGGGCATCGGCCATGCTTCCGCGCTGGGCCTCGAGCCGGAATTGTGGGTCGGCGATTTCGATTCGACTGAAAAGGACCTG
>SCRB01000393.1 GCA_004299545.1 Rhizobiaceae bacterium | reverse complement strand
GCAAGCCGCCGTCGTACCCACGGAAAACGTTGTCGAACAGGCGGTTTACTTCCCGGTGCAGCGACAGGAACGGATCGCGCTCGCTGTTGCGGAACAGACTGGGGACCCGGCTTTCCTCGCGTCCCCACGGGATAAGGTCACGTACGCTCATCGTCGTTCTCCTTTCGTCAATCTTGATAAACGTCTTTCAGGCAAATCTTTTCTTCATCGCCGGCCGGCCGGCCGGCCGCGTCCAGCGTCATCCGAATTGCCTCAGGCGGCTTGTTTCTCGGTGATCACTTTGTCTGCGGCCTTCGTGGCCTTGGCCTCGATACGGGACCCGGCTTTGCCGCCACTGCTGCCAATCTCGATCTTACGCGGCTTGATCTCCTCCGGAATCTCGCGCTGGAGATCAATGGTCAGCAGGCCGTTGACGAGGCTGGCCCCGGTCACCTTGACATGGTCGGCGAGCTCGAAGCGGCGCTCGAACGGCCGCCCGGCGATGCCGCGATGCAGATAGTCACCGCTGTCTTCCGCCGTTCTCTCGCCGGAGATGACCAGCATGTTTGGCTCGTACACGATGCTCAATTCGTCCTGGCCGAAGCCCGCCGCCATGGTGATGCAATAGGCGTCATCGCCCGTCCTGGCGATGTCATAGGGCGGCCAGTTGTCGGCGCTCGGCGTCCGGCTGGCGTTTTCGAGCAGGTTGAAAACGCGGTCGAAGCCGATGCTGGACCGATAGAGCGGGGAAAAGTCGAATGCGGTTCTCATCCTCCATTGCTGAGCAACATGGGTACGAGGAGCGCCAAGGGTTGCGGCGCTCCTTGACTTTGCCGGCCCTGAAAGGGCGCCGGCGGAATCGATCTGGGGATTCGCTTTCGGCGCGTCAAGGGGGCTTCCCGCCGGAACGTCCTCGCCGATGCGCATTGCCTATCCGCTGGCGGGAATTTGTCTTCCGGCCGACACTTTTAACATTGACATGCAGGAGAGTGGCCATGCCGATGACGCGCGAAGAGATCGTGTCGGTCCTTGGGCCGACGGAGGAAACGCTCATCGCAGACAAGCTGTCCACCATGTTTCCTCCGAAGAACTGCGGGAAGCCTGGGTCACCGGCGACGAAGCACTAATGAGCGAAGGACGACAGTTGCCTCCACAGGGCTCCGTTCGGCGACAGGAGCCAGGATCTTACCCTCACAGGGCGACGCTCAATCACCGCAGCGCGCTCGCGTCAGACCGTATACCGTGAAGCTGCTGCACATCGCGCGCGAACGGGTTCGTTCTTCCATTGGAGAGCAAGTGGTGAAAATAAAAGACGAACGCGCTTTGTTTGCAGCTCAATTGAGGCGCATGGTCCGGCACGGTGATTTGGCCGGTATGGCTTGTGCGGTGTCAGAGACCCGCCATCTTATTCCAGATTTTCGATTACGATCGCGTTGCGCCTTCCGGCACGACCGCTTCGTC
>SCRB01000392.1 GCA_004299545.1 Rhizobiaceae bacterium | reverse complement strand
CCATCTCTTTGCTCCTGTTCTCAAGATTGCGCTTCAACAGCCGCAATCCTTCAAAACAGAAGCGTCACCCGCAAATCGTCCCACCAAATGCCGCGTCAGCGGCTTCGTTCAATCCTGAATGTCGATCCGGCCTAGATTTACATCGTAGCGACCCTCTCTGTTCGCCGACAGATCGACAGTCCGACCCTTGTTTCGACTAGGAGCTTACCGCCTGCTCCCCGTAGTCGCGAGACTCATAACATTCTCATTCCGGAAGGTAGGCTAATATCTATATAATCTGTAGACATTATTGATAAAGCAAGCTTGCGTTCCGATACTGCCTCCTCGGATTGTCGTATTGCGTACAGTCATTTCCGTTCGCCAGGTGAGGAGGTGAAGATGACCGGTTTGCCGCGAAGGACATACACAGCCCTTGAGGGATGGCGGAGCGGCTCGTTCTCCTGGTTCTCAGGCAAGTCTGCCTGCGAGTCCGCTGCGCGGGTTTAGTCGAATAGGCCAGTCCCGGCCCGATCCCGTTTCTCGATAATTGTCACGCGGATATCCGGGTTCTTGGAACGCATCAGATGCATCGCAAGGATCGTGCCACTCGCGCCGCCGCCGATAATGACGATGGATTTGCGCGAGCCATCCGTCATCGGAGTTGTCCCGCGCCGGCAGCGCGCGCGTTGATAACTATGCATGCAGTTTCTGCTCGCTTTCCTCAGTAATGCCGACGATGTCGCCCATCTCCGCGAGGCTCGTCTTGTCGAGGACTTCGGCAATCGCATGCCGCACCTCGAGCATCATATGCCGGACTTGGCAGGTCGCCTCGTCGCAATCCTCGCAGGGCTCGTAGCGTGTGCGGCTCGCGCAGGGAAACGGTGCCAACGGACCATCCAGAACCCGGACGACATGGCCTACCTTGATTTCCGTGGCCGGCCGCGCAAGGCGGTAGCCACCTTCCTTTCCCTTCCGGCTCTGGACGAAACCCGCATTGCGCAATTCGCCCAGAATGGCATCGAGAAATTTCTTCGGGATATTGTTGGCCCTCGCAATCTCGTTGACGAATGCGAGCTGCCCCGCAGGCAACTTGGCAAGATAAACGAGCGCCTTGAGCCCGTATTTGCCTTTTCTGGTAAGCATCGGCGAATGTCGTCCTGATCTGCGGCGCGTGATGGTCGCCTGCAACGAAACGCCAGGAATTCCGGTTCGTCCCAACCGCATCCGAGCATCTTGAATATATAAAATCTAGTGACATGATATACAACCCGAAATCATTGATATTTCGTTGTATTCAAGGCTTGGTCTCCCGACGCAGGCTTTATGACATTCGCGCCTTTCGGAAGGCGAAGCGCCCCGCCGCCTGGACGAGGGCGAGAGATCTCGCGCGATCTGGCGTGACCTTGGAAATCGGGCGCATAGCAGGGATAATCCGCGCGGAGGTTCCCAACCGCGACCCGAGTTCCTTCCGGAAGACCGCCTCCATAGGATCAAGCTTCAAGATTCGGTGGGAGCAAGGATGTTCGCATCCCTTTCCAGATGCCGCATCCCGGTCGAGGCTGACTTCCCGCCATTCGGAAAAATCCGCCAGCGCTTCGGCCGGAATGCGATACGAGAGCGGCTTGCCGCCGGATGATCGAGAGGAACTTCGATTTCCACGCGCCGGCGCTTAACGCCGATCTCTAGCTCGACGCGCCGTGTCTCCGCCACACGCCGGCTCGCGGCCACCGTACCCGCCAGACATCCTCCGCAGCCTTCCAGCAATTCGACATCGTGCGGCCGGAAATAGAGAAGCGCATCGCCACCGGCAGCGTCCCCTGCATCGAGGCCGAGAGGGCGGTCATCGAACCAGACCTGCCGGTTTTCGACACGTACCGGCAAATTGCTGGACTCTCCGATGAAGCCGAAGACGAAAGGCGAGACCGGGCGGTCGTAGACATCGTCAGCGGCGCCCACCTGTTCGATACGGCCGTTGTTCATGACTACAACACGATCGGCCAGTTCCAGCGCTTCTTCCTGGTCGTGCGTGACAAAGACGGTGGTGTGGCCGGTGGCATCGTGGATCTCACGCAGCCAACGTCGGAGCTCGCGTCGGACCTGGGCATCGAGCGCGCCGAAAGGTTCGTCCAACAGCAGCACCCGGGGCTCGATCGCCATGGCCCGGGCAAGCGCAACCCGCTGGCGCTGACCGCCGGAGAGCTGGTGCGGATAGCGCTTCTCCAGCCCTGACAATTGTACAAGATCGAGTAGTTCGAGCGCGCGTCGCCTGATTTCGGCTCTTGCGATCCTCTCGGCGCCCTTCCTGACGCTCAACCCGAATCCCACATTGTCGAGAACGGTCATATGGCGGAACAGGGCGTAGCTCTGGAAGACGAAGCCGACATTGCGTTCCTGCACCGACTTGCGGGAAGCATCCTCCTCGCCAAACAGGATCGTTCCGCCGGTCGGCATGTCCAGACCGGCAATCAGGCGCAGGAACGTGGTCTTGCCAGAACCGGACGGTCCCAGAAGGGCAATGAGTTCGCCGGAGCGGATGTCCAGCGACACATCTTCGAGCGCAGCGAAATGATCGAATTCCTTGCGCACCTGACGGATCGAAAGGTCCATTGGCTTGCTCCTAGTGCCTGGCCGCTCCGGATATGGCGCTGCCATAGCGGAATTCCAGCAGCGTCTTGATCGCGAGCGTCACCAGCGCCAGAAGCGCCAGCAGCGAAGCGACCGCAAAGGCGCCGGCGAAATTGTATTCGTTGTAGAGGATCTCGACCTGCAGCGGCATGGTGTTGGTGAGGCCACGTATATGGCCCGAAACCACCGACACTGCTCCGAATTCGCCCATGGCGCGGGCGTTGCATAGCAGGACGCCGTAGAGCAGCCCCCATTTGATGTTCGGCAACGTCACCCTGCGGAAGGTTTGCCAGCCTGTCGCGCCCAGCGAAAGCGCCGCCTCCTCGTCCGCCGTCCCCTGATCCTGCATCAAAGGAATGAGTTCGCGCGCCACAAATGGAAAAGTGACAAAAATCGTCGCAAGAACGATACCCGGCACCGCGAACAGGATCTGGATGCCATGCCGCATCAGCCATGGCCCGATCAGGCTGCTGGAGCCGAAGAGCAGGACATAGACCAGTCCGGAGATCACCGGCGAGACCGAGAAGGGCAGATCGATCAAGGTGGTGAGGAAGGCCTTGCCCTTGAAGTCGAATTTGGCGATCGCCCATGCCGCCGAGACACCGAAGACAAGATTGAGGGGAACGGCAATTGCCGCCACCAGCAGCGTCAGGCGAATCGCGGACCTGCTGTCGGGTTCGGCGAGGGCTTCCAGATAGGCCGAAACCCCCTTCGCGAAAGCCTGCGTGAAGACCGCGAGAAGTGGGAGAAGAAGGAAAACACCGAGAAAGCCGAGTGCAACCGCAATCAGAATACCGCGCGTCGCAGGGTTTTCCGAAACCGCACTTCGAATCGTTGCTGTTCCGCGTCTGCTAGCTGCCATAACCGAACCTCCGCCGGCTCCAGGCCTGTATGAGGTTGATAACGAGCAGCACGGCGAAGGAGATGGCGAGCATGACGCTCGCGATCGCTGTCGCCGCGGCATAATTGTATTCCTCCAGGCGGATGACGATCAAAAGCGGCGCGATCTCCGAGACATAAGGAATGTTGCCGGCGATGAAGATGACCGATCCATATTCTCCGACCGCGCGTGCAAAGGCGAGGGCGAAGCCCGTCAGGATCGCCGGGGCAAGACCGGGCAGGATCACACGCCAGACGGTCTGGGGCCTGTCGGCTCCAAGCGTCGCGGCTGCTTCCTCGACCTCCCGATCGATCTCCTCCATGACCGGCTGCACCGTGCGGACGACGAAAGGAAGGCCGATGAAGATGAGAGCGATGAGGATGCCGAGCGGCGTGAAGGCGATCTTTACGCCGAAAGGTGCAAACAGGCTCCCGATCCAACCGTTCGGCGCATAGAGGGTGGCAAGCGCTATGCCGGCGACCGCTGTCGGAAGCGCGAAAGGCAGGTCGACCATCGCATCGATCAGACGCCGCCCCGGAAATCGGTAGCGCACCAGCACCCATGCAATCAGCGTGCCGAAAACGACATTGACCAACGCGGCGATGAACGCGCCGCCGAAGCTGATCTTCAGTGCATTGAGCGTCCTGGGGTCCGTAGCGATGCGCCAGAATTCCGGCCAGCCGAGCGAGGCGGAACGCCACACGACGCCCGCCAATGGGATGAGGACAATCATCGACAGATAGACGAGCGCAAAACCGAGCGTCAGTCCAAAGCCTGGAAGGACGCTCAGTCTCTTCATGCGCCACCCCGGCCGGGCCAGCCCAGCGGTCACTACTGGCCTTTCTTGTAGATCTGGTCGAAGACGCCGCCGTTGCCGAAATATTTCGGCTGCGCCGTCTTCCAGCCGTCGAAATCCGCGATCGTGACAAGCTTCAGCTTTGGAAACCGCTTCAGGTCAGCCGGATCGGCCGCCTCAGGCTTGAACGGCCTATAATAGTGTTTTGCCGCGATCTTCTGCCCGACATCCGAATAGAGATATTGCAGATAGGCCTCCGCCACCTTCCGCGTACCCCTGGCATCGACGTTACCATCGACGAGCGATACGGGTGGTTCGGCCTTGATCGACACGGAAGGCACGACGATGTCGAATTTGCCTGACCCCAACTCGTCGAGCGCGAGAAAAGCCTCATTTTCCCAGGCAAGCAGCACATCGCCTATGCCGCGCTGCGCGAAAGTGGTGGTCGATCCGCGTGCGCCGGTATCGAGAACAGGGACGTGTCTGTAAATCTGGCCGA
>SCRB01000391.1 GCA_004299545.1 Rhizobiaceae bacterium | reverse complement strand
GATGTACTGAAGGTCGTAGACGCTGCCCGAAATGTAGAGCACCTTGAGGCCCGCCAGCCCCTGGAACGCGTCGTCGTTGAGCACGGAGGCGGAGAGCGAATGGTCGCCGCCGGCGAAGTCGTGCAGCGCCTTGGCGAACCCATCCGGCATCGCCTCCGTTCCGCCATGGCCGACGGAGACGATCCCGGCTTCGTTCCAGAGCAGGTTGCCGCCGGTCGATACCGAGCCATGGCCTGTGGTCTGGAAGCCGGCGACCGTACCCACGACGTCGTTGTCGAGCAGGACATTGGTTTGCGCGATGATGTTGGCGTCGTAATAATTCCCTCCGATCAGCACGAGGTCGTAATATTTTCCGAGATCGGCGATGGACAGATCGTTGAAGGCCTGGTTTCCGCCGGTTCCGACCTCGGTCGTCACGCCATGGGAGGAGGAGACGACGACCGTGTCGTTGTCGATCACGAAATTGGTTTGCTGGACCCAGTTCAGGGAGACGAAGTCGCCCTTGATCTCGGTGACCGCCCAGACCTGCGGAAATCCCATATGTACCGCGCCGGCGGAACCCGCATCGTCGGCACTGTCGACCCGGGACAGCCCGGCGATGTTGAACGCCGCCGTGGCGGAATGCTGTACGCTGCCCCAGCCGCTCAGGCTGGCGCCGATGGCGTCGAAATCGCTCCAGGCGTTGGTCTGGATGATGGCGTCGAGGGAATAGTGATTGCCCGCCGCGGCGAAGACGGCGCCGCCGAGCGCATCGTTGATCACGGTCGCGGAATTGACCAGGGCGTTGCTGCCGGTATTGAGATCGACCGCGGTGTTGCCGGCGTATCCCCCCTGCCCCTCGACCGTTTCGCCGGTTGCGGTGGAACCGCCGCCGTTGATCGAATGGTTGCCACCGGCAGGGGCGGCGTCGGGAGCGGTTTCGGCCGCTTGCTTGAAGAGAGGCGATGCCTGTGGCAGCACATCGTCCAGCTTGGGTGCTTCCGTCACCGCCGAGCCGTCGACATAGGTCGCATCGGCCAGGGGATTGTCGATGAGCGAGACGATCTCCTGGGTGGAGATTCCGTCGATGGTGACAGGAGCGGTGTCCTGTGCGGCAGACATGATTTCGCCGGGAACAGCGTTCAGCGCGGCTGCCGTGTCGCCGATGAAGGAACCGATCTCCGCCTCCGATGCGAAGGAGGCCGGCGGAACGGGAACCGACAGCATCGCCTCGTGCAGCAGGGTTTCGAGAGCGAGGTTCGGCGTGCCGATCGGATGGAATTCGACAGGCCCCGCTCCGACGCTCACGAAATCATTGTCCGAAAGGTTATTGATCTGCGCGACATGCACGGCGACCGAGCCCGGAGGCTGGAGTTTGAAGGCTGGCATGCCGGGAGGAAGGACGGGATAGATAAGCTGGACATAGCCCGGATAGGTCACGGGATAGAAGTCGCCATTGACCGGGAACCCCAGCGGCGTGTAGGTCACGCCGGTGGGTGAGGTCAGCGTCTCGAGGTCAGGCCCGACCGGGACGTAATGAAGGCCGGGATCAGGATCGTCGAAATCATAGGGAGACTGGAAAGTGAGCTGGGCGTGGTCTTCCGGCGAGGCCGCCTGCTCGGCCGCTCGCAGGGCCTTGAATTCGAGATAGTTGTCACGCAACCGCGCCTGTTCGGTCTCGATCTGGAACAATCCGATGAAATGGGCGATCGCCTCGCTGACCTTGTCCAGATACATTGACCCGCCCTTTTGAGATCTGCCCTTGCGGAGGCCTCGGAAGCCGCACCGTCATTGCCCTGGCGGGCGGATGGCTGCGCGGGCGAACCCGCGCAGCCGCCATTCTCACGAGGTCCGATCAGGAAGAATGACTGTCGGTCATCTGGTCGTAGTTCCCGCCGACGACGGTCTGGCTGAGCAGGTTCTCCATCATGTTGGCGCCCATGACGATGCTCTGGTTGAAAGCACTGGTGTCGATGGTTGCGTCGGCATGGGCCTCCGACAGGCCGTTGACATAGCTGTCATGGCCGTTGTTGGACCCCCACATGCCACCGTCGCCGCCTGCGCCGCCGGCTCCGTTCGTTATGATGCCGCCGTCGCCGCCCATGCCGCCATTGCCGCCGGTTGCCGCGCCGCCCGTGCCGGCGCCGGCCGTGGGCGTCACGATCGTATCGCCGCCCCAGGCAAAGCCGCCTGCGCCGCCGGCACCGCCGATGCCCGCGCCGATCCCCGACCCGGCGCCCTGTCCATTGCCGAGGCCGAGGCCGAGAGCGTCACCGCCGTCGCCGGCCGTGCCGCCATTGCCGCCGTTGCCGGCATCGCCGCCGATACCCTTGCCCAACGCGAGCGACAGGGCGTCGCCGCCATCACCGGAATTGGCATTGCCGCCGTCGCCGCCATGACCTGCGCCGAGACCGAGCCCGTTGGCATCGCCGCTGTCACCGCCGGAAGCGTTGCCGCTGTTCCCGCCGGTGCCCGTGCCGTTACCGGTGCCCGACCCCGAAGCGCTGCCGCCATTGCCGCCTGCCGCGTTCGCGGCATCTCCGGCAACACCGACACCGACGCCGATGAGGCCGAGACCGACGCCGAGTGCGTCACCGCCATTGCTTCCGGCTCCGCCGCCGTCAGCGCCCTGGCCATTGCCGAGCCCGAGGCCGAGACCACCGCCATCACCGCCGTCGCCGCTGCCGGCGCCGCCGCCGTCACCGCTGCCGGCCGCGCCAAGGCCGAGACCGGCCGCGTCACCGCCATTGCCGGAATCCGCATTGCCGCTGTCGCCGCCATTGGCCGTGGACGCGGCCGAACCCGAACCGGAGCCGCCATTGCCGTTGGAATTGCCGCCATTGGCGTTCCCGCCTTCGGCACCGGCCGCGCCGGCGAGACCGAGGCCTACACCAAGGCCGAGCCCGACCCCGAGACCCGTGCCGGTTCCACCGGCGGCGCAGGCGCGGCCGGTG
>SCRB01000045.1 GCA_004299545.1 Rhizobiaceae bacterium | reverse complement strand
GCCCGCACAACAGACCGCCGGATTTGACCTCTGACGGCCGAAAGCAGGATCGAGAACGCCGTCAACGCGACGATACCTGCCGATCCCCTGCCTATTATGCCGGGCCGAGAGAACGATGCGATCAGATCGAGTCACTTCATTCCATTAAACCTTTGTTTAAGAACGATTTTTTTAGAAATCCCGCACCCATTTTTCCGGACCGCTCCATAGAACACTTGCCGTTCCCGTTGAATCGCAGGCGTGCTCCATCTCCTTGCTCTTACGTAATTCCGCAGAGCCTATCCGGTGGAACCACCGCCATTCCCGTCCGGTGGCGCTTCCTCTTCCGTCGCCGGGATCACGTAGCGGCCGGAGAGCCAGCGGTTGAGATCAAGATCCTTGCAGCGCGCCGAACAGAAGGGATAGCTGTCGCGCGCCGAAGGGCGGCCGCATTCAGGGCATGGCTTTCTGACGCGCAGCGGCGTGACCTTCGTCGAATCCTTCATGTCTGGTTATTCCCAAGCTTGGACTTTTTTCTCGCGATCCGACACGGCGGCGGCAGCCCGAGGTGATCGGTACGCCTCAACCGGACGCTGGTCGCCCACTCTTGCCGGTCCGATGCAACCCCGCTCCTCGCCTTCCCGGGATTTATGGCCGTAGCGTCCGATTATCAAGGCAGGTTGCGAAAGCCTGTCCGAAGCTTTTCGCTCAGGATTTCGTCCCATCCGGCCCGATATCGCGCGGCTTGTATCCCTCGCCGGTGAGAAGCGCGATCACCTCATAAAGCGGCAGACCTACGACACCTGTATAGGACCCGACCAGCTTGACGACGAACGTGCCTGCAAGTCCCTGGATCGCATAGCCGCCAGCCTTACCGCGCCACTCGCCCGAGGCAAGATAGGCATTGATCGTGTCGCGTGACAGACGCTTGAAGCGCAGGCGCGTCTCGCTCATGCGCTGGCGCATCTTCCCGCCCGGCGTGAGGAGACAAACTCCGGTGAAAACCCTGTGCGAACGGCCCGATAGCAGACCAAGGCAATTCGCCGCCTCTTCCGCCACTTCGGCCTTCGGCAAGATTCGGCGGCCGACCGCCACGACCGTATCGGCGGCGAGGATGAAATTTCCACCGGTATCGCCTTCCTCGGCCAGATAGGCGCTGGCAACCTCGGCCTTGGCCTTGGCAAGCCTCTTGGCGAGGGAACGAGGATGCTCGGAACGGAGCGGGGTTTCGTCCACTTCCGCCGGCATGATGCGATCGGGCTCAATGCCCGCTTGCTGAAGAAGCGCGATCCGGCGCGGCGAGCCCGAGGCAAGAACAAGCTTCTGGGATGCGCTCATAACGGTCCTGCTGCCGCAGCCCTGGCGTTGCGCCGGGGACTCGCGCCGATTACTTGAAGCGATAGGTGATGCGCCCCTTGGTGAGGTCGTAAGGCGTCATCTCGACCAGCACCTTGTCGCCGGTCAATACGCGAATGCGGTTCTTGCGCATTCGCCCGGCCGTGTGCGCTATGATTTCGTGTTCGTTCTCAAGCTTTACGCGAAACATCGCATTGGGCAAAAGTTCCGTCACAACACCCGGAAATTCGAGGACTTCTTCCTTCGGCATTCGTTACCTTCGGTTTGGATAGTGTTCCCGCCTCACAGGCGATCAATCGGGCCGGGACGGCGCGGAACCTATAGGATTATCCGCGCCTTGTGAACATCCTTATTCATTTTCCGGCGCCGAACTCTTTTGTCCGAAGCGGGAGGCGATGCGACGTGCCAGCCGGTCCCGAACGTCGCGATAGGCCGCCAGGATGTGTTCGCGGCTTCCCGTGCTGGTTGTCGGGTCGGGCATCGGCCAATATTCCACCTCCACCGCGATCGACCGCGTCAGTTCGAGCGCCCGGTGATGCGCCTCCGGCGCAAGCGTGACGATGAGGTCGAAATACGCATCCTCCAGATCCTCCAGCGTGCGCGGCTGCCGGTTTCCGAGCGACAGGCCGGCTTCCGCCAGCACCGCATCGACAAACGGATCCCGCTCACCCGCACGCACGCCGGCGGAAGCCACGAAGACGGTCGGCGGCAGGAAACCGCGCGCCAGTTGCTCCGCAATCGGCGAGCGAATGGCGTTCAACCCGCACAGGAAAAGGATGGAGCCGGGTATCCCGTCTCGTGGCGGAGCGGGCGCACCCGGCATCGGCGTCTCATCCGCCGCCATCATGCGATCCTCCCCGCGTGACAGGAACGGATTTCATACCCATCGGGCCTGAGGCCGGCCACAGACCTATCCCCGCCAATGCAGCACGCAGATAAGCGTGAACAGGCGGCGCGCGGTATCGAAATCGACTTCCACCTTGCCTGCAAGACGATCCATCAATGTCTGCGAACCTTCATTGTGAAGGCCTCGCCGCCCCATGTCGATCGCCTCGATCTGCGACGGCGTGGCGTTTCGGATCGCGGCGTAATAACTCTCGCAGATAAGGAAATAATCCTTCACGATGCGGCGGAAAGGTGTGAGCGAAAGGATGTGCTTGACGACGGCATCGCCGTCGTCACGGGAAATATCGAGGACCAGGCGCGACTGCACGATGGCGAGCTTCAGCCTGTAGGGGCCGCAACCGTCGTCCGCTACGGGATGGAACCGGTTGTTCTCGACAAGATCGAAAATGGCGACGGCGCGCTCGTGTTCGATGTCCGGTGTGGAACGGCCGATCGAATCGTCGAGTTCGACGTCGCTCAGGCGGTCGCTATCCGGGATTTCGCGGGCCATCGCGTCAACGATTGAGCCTGACGGACACGGAACGCGCGTGAGCGCCGAGCCCCTCCGCTTCGGCAAGCCTGATCGCGGCCGGCGCGAGTTCCCGCAACTGGCCGGGGCCGAGCTTGAGGACAGAGGTGCGCTTGACGAAATCAAGGACCGACAGGCCCGAGGAGAAGCGCGCCGAGCGGGCCGTCGGCAGCACATGATTGGATCCGCCGACATAGTCGCCGATCACTTCGGGCGTATAGCGGCCGAGGAAGACGGCGCCGGCATTGCGTATCCGCGAGAGGAAGCCCTCTGCATCGTCAAGGGCGAGTTCAAGATGCTCCGCCGCGATGCGGTCCACGAGGGGGACGGCGGCGTCGAAATCATCGACGATAATGATGGCACCGAAATCACGCCAGCTTGCCGCGGCGATGTCGGCGCGCGGCAATTGCCCCACCTGCCGTTCGACCGCCGCCTCCACGGCTTCGCCGAAAGAACGGTCATCCGTGATCAGGACCGACTGGGCCGCCTTGTCATGCTCGGCCTGTGCCAGAAGGTCGGCCGCGATCCAGTCGGGATCGTTGCCGGAATCGGCGACGACCAGCACTTCCGACGGCCCCGCGATCATATCGATGCCGACCGTGCCGAAAACCTGGCGCTTTGCCGCCGCGACATAGGCGTTGCCAGGCCCGACGATCTTGGCGACGGGACGGATGGTTCTGGTTCCGTAAGCAAGCGCGGCGATCGCCTGGGCACCGCCCATGCGGTAGATTTCACTGACGCCGACGAGATGAGCGGCGACAAGAACAAGCGGGTTCAGCCTGCCGTCGGGCGCAGGCACCGCCATGACGATCCGCTCCACGCCGGCGACTTTCGCCGGCACCGCGTTCATCAGGACCGAGCTCGGATAGCTGGCGGTGCCACCCGGCACGTAGAGGCCAACCGACTGGATCGCCGTCCAGCGCGAACCCAGTTCGACACCGATCGGGTCGACATAGCGATCGTCTTGCGGGCGCTGGCGCCGGTGGTGCGCCACGATGCGATCGCGTGCCAGCGATAGTGCTGCAACCGTATCGGGATCCGCCTTGGCGACCGCTTTTTCGATCTCTTCGGCCGCGACCGCAAGCGGCGTCGTGCGGAAATCGATCCTGTCGAATTTTGTCGAATAAGCCTCCAGGGCGGTATCGCCCTCTTGCCTTACCTTGCGGAGGATGTCGCGCA
>SCRB01000390.1 GCA_004299545.1 Rhizobiaceae bacterium | reverse complement strand
TTCATGAAGACCTACAAATATGACCATGTGCCGCCGTTCACGGAGACGACGTATGACGCGGCAATGGTCATCGGTCTTGCCATGGCGAAGGCGGTTGCCGACGGCAAGCAGCTGAAGGATATCACTGGCCATGTTCTGGCGCAGAACCTCCGGCCCGTCTGCAATCCGCCCGGCGAGAAGATCCTCGGCGGTAGCCAGGACTCGATCACTGCTGGCTTGAAGGCAATCGCCGCCAAGAAGGACACCGACTATGTCGGCGCCGGCGGGTCGGTCGATTTCGACAAGAACGGCGACGTCAAGACTCCTTATGCTATCTGGAAATGGACGGCTACCGGAACCGAGGACGTCCAGATCGTTCCGGCTGAGGATATTCCTTCGCAATAACCATCTCCCGGACAGGGAGCGAAAACATGCGGGCGCCCCATCGGGCGCCCGTTTCCTTTGACGCGTCCCGTTTGGCGCACCGCTTTCCGAAGGGTAGCGCCGGCCGAGCCCTGTAGGCTTAAGCACGGTCAAGGGGGCTGTCAAAAAGCCGCGGGTCGATCGGCCCGCGGTCCTTCGTGACTGGTGGGTGGCCCGGATCGCGCCGAGGATTGCCGGATCCCGCCGGTCAGTCCTTGGCGCTGCCCTTCATGAAGTCGGAAACGCGCTTGCGTTCCTTGATGAGGCCTTCGGGCTTGTAGAGCACGATCGCCGCGAGCAGGATCGCCACCAGCATCCAGCGGAAATAGGCGCTGCGCGAGGGAAGGTCCGGCGAGATAAGCGACAGGGCGGGCGAAATCAGATCGACAAGCGACTGTGCGCCCGTCCATACGGCCCAGACCACGAAGGCGCCCAGGATCGCGCCCTTGTTGTTGCCGCTGCCGCCGAGCATCAGCATCACCCAGACGATGAAGGTCGCGAACAGCGGATTGAAGTGGCTGTAGTCGATGCTGACCACGTAATGGGCGTAGATCGCGCCGCCGATGCCCATGATGAACGAGCCGACGACGAAGGATTCGATGCGGTAGAAGGTGACGGGCTTGCCACTCATGGCCGCTGAGTTCTCCTCGTCGCGCACCGCCCGCTGGACGCGGCCCCAGGGCGAACGCGATATCCGTTCCAGCAACACATAGATGACCGCCAGGATGACGGCGACGATCATGGAATAGACAAAGCTGTAGTCACGGGGCCCAAGCGGTTGAAGCCAGGCGATCAGCCAATGCGGCGCCCATGAGCAGCCCGGTTTATCAACCAGGCAAAAGAGCGGTTGAGGAATGCCCCTCAGTGGCTGCGGACCGTTGGCAAGCCACCGCTCGTTCTGGAAGATCAGCCTTACGATCTCGGCGATGCCCAGCGTCGCGATGGCGAGGAAGTCGGTCCTGAGGCGCAGCACCGGAATGCTGACGAGATAGCCGAGAATGGCGGAGACGATGCCTGCGGCGAGCACGCCGACCAGGAAAGGCTGGCCGAGGCCGAATGCCTGCTGCGAATAGGCCGCAAGCGCGCCGATCGGCATCGTCGTCGTTACCAGCGCGCTGGTAAAGGCGCCGATGGCGAAGAAGCCGGCCACGCCGAAATTGACATGCCCCGACAAACCCCACTGGCTGTTCAGGCCGAGCGAAAGGATCGCGTAGATCATCGCCATGGTCGAGAACGACATCATATAGGTGAGATTGCCGCTCTTCATTCCCCAGGCCAGGCCGAGCGCGACCACGATGCCGAGGATGATGGATAGCGGGAGCCGTACCGCCTTGCGCCCCGGTAGGATCAAAAGGGCGAGCAGGATGAGCGGGATGGCGACGAGGGAGGCTCTTGCCAGTTGCACCTGGTCCATGGCGTTACTTCCCCGATTGGCCGAACAGGCCCTGCGGCTGGATGACGAGCACCACGATCATCAGCAGGAACGCCACAGCGGGTCCGTAGGCAGGGTTGAGAAATGAAGCGGACAATTGCTCGGCGATGCCGATGATGATCGCGCCGACGAGCGCGCCGATCGGGCTGCCAACGCCGCCCATGATCGCCGCCGCGAAGATCGGCAGCAGCAGGAAGAACCCCATTTCAGGGCGCAACTGCGAGGCCAGCGCATACATCACGCCGCCGGCCGCCGCGAGCGCGCCGCCGATCACCCAGGTCCAGGCGATCACCCGCTCGGTATTGATGCCGCGCACCTGGGCGAGATCGGGATTGTTCGCGGTGGCGCGCATCGCCTTGCCCATCCGGCTGTGTTCCAGAAGCAGATAGACGAGGCCGACGAGAATGATGGCGAGGACGAAAATAAAGATCTGGTCGGCCTGCACACGAATGCCGAAAGGCAGGTGCAGCGCCGGGTTGGCACGGCCGGGATAGTAGAAATGAAAGTCTGACCCCCAGATCAGATAAATGACGCTGCGCAGGAAAAAGGTGCCGGCCAGAGACGCCATGGCGAAGAGGACGAGCGAGGCGTTGCGCCTGCGCAACGGATAGAACAGCACCCGGTCGACGACCAGCGCGACCGCGGCGACGATAGGCAGCGCCAGGATCATGGCGGCGATCAGTTCCCAGCCGAAGGAAAACGGCCTGAGCGCAGGTCCCTGGGGTAGCATCCCCATGATGCCGAAGGCGCAATAGGCGCCGATCGTCACCAACTCGCCATGCGCGAAATTGGGGAATTTGAGAACGCCGTAGACCAGCGTCAGGCCGATGGCGCCGAGCGCGATGATGCCGCCCAGCATGATGCCCCAGATGGTGAGCGACAGAAGATCGCCGAAGGTCGCGCCGCGCAGCCAGCCGAAGACCCAGAAGAGGACGAGGATGAGGAACAGGACAGCCGAGAACACCGACCGGTTCTGCAGGGTCAGACTGCCGCGCGCGGCCGGTCTTGGCGCCGACGGGTCGGAAGGGACATCTGCCTCCAATACGGCCGATTTTTCCATGCTCATGATCGCTCCAGTTGCACGTATCGGATATCCGGCACCTTATCTCTTCGTTCGAGCATAATCTTTCCGGAAAACCGGCTTCCACTTCTCGGGATCATGCTCTAGCCGCCGAGATAGAGCCGACCCACTTCGGGATCGTTCAGGAGATCCTGCCCGGTACCCTCGAACCTGTTTTCGCCGGCCGCGAGCACATAGCCGCGATGCGCCATCTGCAGCGACAACTGGGCATTCTGCTCAACGATCAGGATGGCCGGGCCACCGCTTTTGTTGATGTGCTCGATGCGTTCGAAGATCAGTTCGACCATTTTCGGCGACAGGCCGGCCGACGGTTCGTCCATCAGCACCAGCGTCGGGTCGAGCATCAGCGCGCTCCCCATGGCGACCATCTGCCGCTCGCCGCCGGACATCTTGCCGGCGCGCTGGCGGCGGCGTTCCTTCAGCCGCGGGAAAAGCTCGTAAACCCGCTCCTTGCGCTCGTCCATGTTGGCGTTCTTCAAAAGGAAGGCGCCCATTTCGAGGTTTTCCTCGACGGTCAGCTCCGTGAAAACATTGGCGACCTGCGGAACGTAACACATGCCGAGCCCGACGATCTGGTAGGGTGAATGATGCGAGATATCCTTGTCGCGCAGATGGATCGTGCCCTGGCGCGGATGCAGGAGGCCGAAGATCGTCTTCATCAGCGTCGATTTGCCGGCGCCGTTCGGACCGATGATCGAGACGATCTCGCCCTCACGGACTTCCATCGACACGCCATGCAGGATTTCGCTGTCGCCATAGCCGGCTGAAACCGAATCAACCTTCAGCAGCGGCATATTGTCCACCAAGATAAGCCTCCAGAACACGCGGGTCGCGCTGTACTTCTTCAGGGCGGCCTTCCATCAGCCGACGCCCTTCGCTCATCACGATCACCGGGTTGCAGAGATTCATCACCAGGTTCATGTCATGCTCGATGAGCAGGAAAGTGATACCGCGCTCGCGGCGCAACGTCTCGATGTTCTCCGAAAGCCGCTTCATCAGCGTGCGGTTGACGCCGGCGGCCGGTTCGTCGAGCAGGACGATCTTCGGGTCGGTCATCAGCGTGCGGGCCAGTTCAAGGAGTTTCTTCTGCCCGCCGGAAAGCTTGCCGGCATATTCGTCGGCGACATGAGTGAGATCGACGAAGCGCAGGACGTCGAGCGCGCGGGTACGGATCTCCTCTTCCTGGCGGCGAACCTCGCCGGGACGGACCCAGCAGTTCCAGAAGCGTTCGCCCATCTGGTCGGGCGCCACCAGTATCAGGTTTTCCAGTACCGACATGCTTTCGTGCTCGCGCGGGATCTGGAATGTCCGGCACAGGCCTTTTGTGAACAACTCGTTGGGTGGGAGACTGGTTACGTCCCCCCCACCGAGGAAGACATGGCCGGCATCGGGCTGGAAAAAGCCGGTGATGACGTTGAACATCGTCGTCTTGCCGGCTCCGTTCGGCCCGATCAGGCCGGTGATCGTGCCTTCCTGCACGCTGAAGCTGCAATGATCGATGGCACGCAGGCCACCGAAATCCTTGACGAGATCGCGAACCTCAAGCAGTCCGGCGCTGTCGTTTGGCGCGGCGGATTCCACGAACCCCTCCCTCTTTGCCCCTCTGTCCGCCCCGTTCCCACGGACGGACCTTCGGAACTAGGGTGTATATGACAATAAGTTCCGCCCCGTCAAACCGACGCAACGGCACTCTCTATCGGGGCGGCCTATCGGGGAGGCAGGTCGCGTGCTTTCCATTGGCTGCGCGGGATCGGGTCGCCGATGTGCAGGGCGAAGGAGACGATTTTCGTCGCTCCGGCATCGACCTCGCAGCGGAAGCCGAGATCGTACCATTTCCCGTCGGCCTGAAAGGCTGATTGGGGGACATCCATCACCGTGCCCGCCTTCAACCGGAAGAAAGGCAGCAATTCCGGGAAATAAGGGGGCGAGGCGTTGAGCAACTGATCACGCAGTTCGGTGGCGCAGAGCCGGCCGATCCGGTCATCCCGCGGAATGTTGCGCATGGCGGTCGTTGCGAGCGGGTCACCGTCCGCCTGTTGCGAAAACAAGGTCTTCGCTTCCTTCAGCTTCGGGATGCCCGGCCCACCGGCGACAGATTGCCGTTCGGCTCTGCTTTCCGCCTGTTGCGATGTGGGACCGTCTTCGGCATTCCTGCCATTCGAGGCTTTCCGCGGGCCGGTGTCCTTGTCGCCGAAACGGAGGACCGGCCTCAAGACGGGGATGGGGCCGCGCATTGGGGTGTTTTTCTCCCCGACCGGCGGCTTTTCCATTTTTGCAGCGGGTTGCGGCGGCGGGTTGGGCTTCCTGGGCTTCCCAGCAGGGGGCGGAGGCTTTGCCCTGGCATCTTCGGCGGGCTTGGGCGGCGGCACCAGATCCACCTTCACAACTTGCTCTTTGTGCCGCAAGTCGGGGAACGCCGGCAGCCCGAACAGCAGAAGCGCCCCGCAAAGGAGGTGAATGGCGGCGGAGGCCGGCAGCGCCCACCTCGACACATCCGGCCCCTGTAGCGTTTCATTCCTCATCGCGCCTGATGTGGAACGAAATGCCGGCGGCATCAAGTTGCGCGCATGTTTCCGATGAAACAGGGGGCGGACCGCGCGTGCCAGCTGTGATGGAGCGGCTCTCGCGAGCGCTCGGCGCTCATTTCGCAAGCAGCAAATCCGGCCGCGCCCTCCTTCGGGCGGCGGAGCGTTTTTCCTTGCGCTGTACGGAAACGCAATTATGCTCCGGGCGCGAAGGCAATATTTCGGGAATGCAACAAATTCCGCGCCAGCTTGAGAGAAATCGAGGGGCTTGCTTGCGCATTGCCCGTCTGTTTTCGCGTGAGACAGCTTCCACGCCACAGTCAGCTTTGCGGGAAAGATAAAGACCAATAGAAAAGAGGGGAAACCATGAAAAACAACACACGCCTCGTCGCCAGACTTCTTGCCGGCGCTGCGATCTTCGCCATGGCGGCGTTGCAGCCGGCTTTCGCCAAGGAATGGAAATCGGTCACGATCGGCACGGAAGGCGCCTATGCGCCCTGGAACCTGACGCGGTCGGACGGAAAGCTGGACGGGTTCGAGGTCGAACTGGTCAAGGATCTCTGCGGCCGTATGAAGATCGAATGCAAGATCATCACGCAGGACTGGGACAGCGCCATCCCCTCGCTCAACGCCGGCAAGTACGACGTTCTGATGGACGCCGTTTCAATCACCCCCGAGCGCCAGAAAGTGATCGATTTCTCTGTTCCCTATGCCGCGACGCCGGCTACCTTCGCGGCCGTGAAGGGCAGCGACGACGCCAAGCTGCCGGGAACGGGAACGGAACTCGTCCTCACCGGCGATCCCGCCCATGACAAGCCGCTCGTCAAGGAATTGCGTGCCGCGCTCAAGGGCAAGTCGATCGGCCTCCAGACGGCGACGGTCTATACCAAGTTCATCACGGATAATTTCAGCGATATTGCCGATATCCGTAACTACAAGACCGCAGCCGAGCACGATCTCGACCTCGCCGCGGGCCGTATCGATTACGCGTTCGACGACGCGACCTATTTCCTCACGGCTTTCCAGAGCAAGGGCAACGAGAACCTGACACTTGCCGGGCCTCAGATCAGCGGCTCGATCTGGGGACCGGGCGAAGGCTTCGGCTTCCGCAAATCGGACACCGACCTGAGGGATATGTTCTCGAAGGCGATCAAGAGCGCCATCGCCGACGGAACCGTGAAAAAGCTTTCGCTCAAGTGGTTCAAGATTAACGTCACGCCGCACTGAGAATGGCGGCCATGACGGTTCGGTGCTCCCGTTCCCGCAAGGCCACGCCGCGGCAAGGCGGCGGTGAGCGGCGGGCATCCGAGCTGGGCGGTTCTTCCGCATGACCAACGCGCTTGCCTATCTCGGATTCGGCGCCACCGGTTGGGCGCCGGCCCTGCTGCTCGCGGCGCTGCTGACGCTTGCAGTGACGCTGGCGGCACTCGCCATCGGCGCCGTCTTCGGCGCGGCCGTGGCGGCGGCGAAGCTTTCGCCTCGCTTGCCCTTCCGCATCCTCGGCGACGCCTATACGACGGTCTTCCGTGGCGTTCCCGAACTCCTCGTCATCTATTTGGTCTATTTCGGCGGCTCCTCGGCGGTCACGGCCCTCGGCCATCTGCTCGGCGGGCAGGGTTTCCTGGCGATGCCCGCCTTCGCGGCGGGCGCGCTTGCGGTCGGCGCCATTTCCGGCTCCTACCAGGCCGAGGTTTATCGCGGCGCCTATCTCGCCGTGTCGCGGGGCGAGATCGAGGCGGCGCGCTCGATCGGCATGGGGTCGGCGCTGCGTTTCCGCCGTATCATCATGCCGCAGGTTCTGCGCTTTGCCCTGCCTGGCCTTGGCAATGTCTGGCAATTAAG
>SCRB01000389.1 GCA_004299545.1 Rhizobiaceae bacterium | reverse complement strand
CCGCAGATCACCTCGTCGGCTACGAGCAATATGTCATATTTCCTGAGCACCGCCTGTATGGCCTGCCAATAGCCTTCGGGCGGGACGATGACGCCACCGGCGCCCATGACGGGTTCGCCGATGAAGGCGGCGACCGTGTCCGGTCCCTCCTTCTGGATCAGATCGTCGAGATCGCCCGCGCAGCGCTTGACGAAATCGGCCTCGCTTTCGCCGGGACGGGCCATCGATTTGAAATGCGGGCAGGTGGTGTGGAGGATACCCTCCATCGGCAGGTCGAAGGAGCGGTGGTTGTTCGGCAGGCCGGTCAGGCTGGCGCTGGCAAGCGTCACTCCGTGATAGCCCCTGATGCGCGAGATGATCTTCTTCTTCTCCGGCTTGCCGAGCGCGTTGGAACGGTAGCGCACGAGCTTGATCATCGTATCGTTCGCTTCCGAGCCCGAATTGGTGAAATGCACCTTCGACATCGGCACCGGCGCGAGCTTTATGAGCTTTTCCGCCAGATCGACCGAGGGACCGTGCGTCTTCTGGGAGAAGGTGTGGTAATAGGGCAGCTTCTCCATCTGCCGCAGCGCAGCCTGTGCCAGCCGCTTCTCCCCGAAGCCGACCGCGACGCTCCACAGGCCCGCCATGCCCTCGATGTAGCGCTTGCCGTTATTGTCGTAGACGTGGATGCCCTCGCCTCTCTCGATGACGAGCGAGCCCTCCGCCTCCTGCTTGCGGGCGTTGGTGTAGGCGTGGAGTTGATAGGCAATATCGCGCGCCTCGACGGAGTTCGGCTGCATATTCATGGAACTGGACCTGCGGTTTTGTTGGGGACGGATTCAATACCTTCCGCACCAATAGGCCAGCACGGCCGCCGCGTGAAGGCCCAACCCTCCGTCCCCGATTGGTTCAATTCCGTTGTGGATCAGCCCCGCAGCAAACCGGCCTCGACGGCCGCCGCGCGGAATGCCCGTTCGGCGTCGGCCGTACTCCGCTTTCCGTCGATCGCCAGCGCGATAGCCGCAAGCGCCTCCTCATAGCGATAGCCGTGTGTGGGCCAGGCTATGTCGACCATCATCTGCTCCGCCCCGTAGAGTGACGATATGGTCCTTACGCCTCCGGCGAGCTTGAGCCGGACCGGCTCCGAGAAAATCACGCTCATTACGCGGCAAACGAACGAATGCCGCCCCGGTTCCCTGTTGCGGAGACAGCGGCGATTTGTCCCGCTCCGTCGCTTCAGAAGGTCGGCGGGGTGTTGACCCAGATAAGCACGGTTTCGCTGTCGGAACCGTTGCGCCACGCGTGCGGCCGCTGGCTTTCGAAATAGAAGCTGTCGCCCGGACGGAGTTCGAAGAACCTGTCGCCGTCGAGGACGATTTCCAGGCTTCCGGAAAGCACGTGGATGAATTCTTCGCCCTGATGCCGGTAGGCGCCTTCGCTGGAAGCGCCGGGAGCAAGCTGGAAACGGTGGCATTCCATCTGTGTCTGTCCTTCGGCCAGCACTTGCACCGTTACGCCGGAAGATGTGGCGGGGAGCGCTGTCCACCGGCCCTCACGTACAAGCGCCGCGCCGCGCCCCTTCTTCTGGCCGCTGAGCGCCGCCACCGTCGTTCCGAGATGCTTGGCCAGATCGTGGAGCGCAGACAGCGAAAGGCCCTGCGAGGTACGCTCGAAAGTCGAAAGCAGCGAAGGCGAAACGCCGATGGATTGCGCCACCATCTCGAGGGTCTGGCTTGCGTTTCGCCGCAACCGGCGGACCTTCTGCCCGATTTGCATGGCGGCGCCGTCTGTCCGGGCGGCGGCTTCCCGGGGCTCTTCCGCCGCCGTCTCACCGCGCCGGCTCAGATGGTCGCGGATGGCGGCGGCGTTCAACCCCTTTTCGCCTCTCAGCCAGGCTATCGTCTTCAGGCGATCGATCAGTGGCTGGTCGTATTGGCGTTGTCCAGAAGGACTCCGCAGCGATTCCACCAGGCCTTGCCCCTCCCAAAGCCGCAGCGTGGACGGAGATACGCCCACCATCCTGGCTGCCTCGGCGATCTTGAAACGAATCTCATCCATAAAGCGTCGGCTGTGTCACTGTTGACCGGAGGCGGTCATTATCGC
>SCRB01000388.1 GCA_004299545.1 Rhizobiaceae bacterium | reverse complement strand
TGCCATCGTGCGCTCCGGATCGGCCTCGCTTGCGCCGAGAGGGAAGGGGATGATGCTGGCTCCATGCGGGACGCTCGTATCACGCTGGCCGTCACCTTCGGCGGCCAGTCTCCGCCGTCGCTTGCGCAGGCGGCCGAGCGCCTCGTTGATGACGATGCGCGAAAGCCAGGTCGCGAGAGCCGCCTCGCCGCGGAAGGTGTCCAGATGTGTGAAGGCGCGGATATAGGCTTCCTGCAGCACGTCTTCCGCCTCGCTGTCGTTGCGCAGGATGCTGCGGGCCAGCCGGTAGAGCCTCTGGTTGTAGGTCTTGATGATGAGCCGGCAGGCATCGGCGTCGCGTGCCAGCGCACGTTCCACCAGCATCATCTCCGACCGGCCTTCGGCCCCTGTCGATCTCGCGCTGCGCTCTGCCATGACGACCTCCATATAGGTTGGATGCCCGCGTCGATGAAAGGTTCCCGGTAAACGACCGATTGTGCCCAGACCACATTCTTATAGTCCGGCGAATGACGCAGGACGAAAAGCGGATGGCTCTTGCCGTCTGCTTCGCTGTCGTTCATAAGCCCATTCGATTTTCGCCGCGCCAATTTTCCTGGCCGCATGGCCCTCCACAAGCCACGAGGTTTATCGATGTCCGCCTTCAAGCCGCTCGTCTTTTCCGGTGTCCAGCCGACGGGCAATCTCCATCTCGGCAATTATCTTGGCGCCTTGCGCAAATTCGTTGCGCTGCAGGCGAGCCATGAGTGCATCTATTGCGTCGTCGACCTGCATTCGCTGACCGCGACGCTGGTGCATGACGACCTCGCGGACCAGACGCGCCAGATCACGGCGGCTTTCCTGGCGGCGGGCATCGACCCGAACAAGCATATCGTCTTCAACCAGTCGCGCGTTCTCCAGCATGCCGAACTCGCCTGGATCTTCAATTGCGTCGCCCGCATCGGCTGGATGAACCGCATGACGCAGTTCAAGGACAAGGCCGGCAAGGATCGCGAGAACTCTTCGCTGGGCCTGCTCGCCTATCCGAGCCTGATGGCGGCAGACATCCTCGTCTACCGCGCCACCCATGTGCCGGTGGGCGACGATCAGAAGCAGCATGTGGAACTGACCCGCGACATCGCACAGAAATTCAACAATGATTTTTCAAGGCGCATCGCCGAACTTGGCGTCGGTGTCGAAATGATGGTGGGAGAGGAAAAGGTGAACGGCTTTTTCCCGCTCGCCGAGCCGCTGATCGAGGGGCCGGCCACCCGCGTCATGAGCCTTCGCGATGGCTCCAAGAAGATGTCGAAATCCGATCCTTCGGACCTTTCCCGCATCAATCTGACGGATGATGCCGATACGATTGCGAAAAAGATCAAGAAGGCCAAGACCGATCCGGAACCGTTACCCTCCGATGTCAGGGGGCTGAAGGGACGGCCGGAAGCCGAGAATCTTGTCGGCATTTACGCCGCTCTCGCCGAAACGACGGCGGAGAAGGTGATCGCCGATTTCGGCGGCTCGCCGTTCTCCACGTTCAAGCCTGCGCTTGCCGATCTGGCCGTTGAAAAGCTTGCCCCGATGGCTGCGGAAATGCGGCGGCTGATGGCTGATCCGGGCCATATTGACGTGGTGCTGCGGGAGGGCGGTGCAAGAGCCCGCGGCCTTGCCGAAGCCACCATGAAGACGGTTCGTGACATTATCGGCCTGCTTCAGGACTGACCCGCCGAGGTTTTCCTCGGGCGCATGGTGCTTGCGTAGCCGCGATCGGCTGTGGCAGGCTGGCTCCCCTTGAAAGCCCTCGCCCTTACGCATTTATGAGGCAAGCCCCATGGTCTCCAGGCGCCTGAGCAGGGAAGCCGGCCACCGCCGCAAATTCCTCGCCATCATCGATGAAACGCCGGAGTGCGAACGCGCGGCCGCCTATGCGGCCAGGCGTGCGCGCGCCACCAACGGCATGATCGTGCTGCTTTTCGTCGTGGACGCGGCCGATTTCCAGCAATGGCTTGGGGTGGAACGGATCATGCGCCAGGAGGCGACGACGGCGGCACGCGACGCGCTGGCGGCCGCGGCGGCCAGGGTGCGCGACAGCGTCGGCATCGAACCGGAACTTGTCGTGCGGGAGGGAATCCCGACCGAAGAGATCATCAAGCTGATCGAGGAGGACCAGGATATCGCCATCCTGGTGCTGGCGGCGGGTTCCGGTAAGGATGGTCCCGGTCCTCTCGTCGCCTCGATCGCCGGGAAGACGCCCGCCTTCCCCATTCCTGTCACTGTCGTGCCGCAAAGCCTGACGGATGACGAGATCGACAGCTTGGCGTAGCCGCGGTTGAACAAATCCGTCGGAAGGCATATCTGTCGGTGGAAAATGGAGCGAAAGACGAGGCGATGTTCATCCAGACCGAGACGACGCCGAATCCGGCGACATTGAAGTTCCTTCCCGGCAAGGTGGTTCTCGAGGAAGGGACCGCGGATTTCCGTGATGCGGAAGCCGGCCGCGCCGTTTCGCCGCTCGCTGCCCGCCTCTTCGATATCGACGGGGTGACAGGCGTCTTCTTCGGCTATGACTTCATCACTGTGACCAAGGAAGGCCCCGACTGGCCGCATCTGAAGCCGGCGATCCTGGGCGCGATCATGGAGCATTTCATGACCGGCCAGCCGGTCATGACCGAGGCTGCCGGCCCGCATCAGGAGACGGAACAGGGTGAATTCTACGACAAGGCGGACGAGGAGATCGTGCTGACCATCAAGGAACTGCTGGAGACGCGGGTACGGCCGGCGGTGGCGCAGGATGGCGGCGATATCACCTTCCGCGGCTATGAGAACGGAACGGTCTTCCTCAACATGAAGGGGGCATGCTCGGGTTGTCCTTCCTCCACCGCTACGCTCAAGCACGGCATCCAGAACCTCCTTCAACACTTCATTCCCGAAGTGGAGCATGTCGAACAGACGGTGTGATGCGTTCGACAAATTGCATGTAAGGGATCCAGAACGACGAAACCGGGCTTGT
>SCRB01000044.1 GCA_004299545.1 Rhizobiaceae bacterium | reverse complement strand
GGCGGCGGTCGGGCTGAGTTCACCGGCGAGCAGATTTTCGAGATCGTCCTTCGAGAGGGTTATCGTGCAATCGGCCGGCGCGTCCGTGGTGGAAACGGCTTCCCCGTCAAGGACGATGACGCCATCGGATCCGCAGTCGAACTTGACGGAGCGTTCGAAACCGCTGCCTGTCACCTTGGAGCGCATCTTTTCCGCGATTGCATCCATGCTCATCGACTATCCTCTCGATCCGTTTGGCACGCCTTTATATAGGGCCAAATGCGCGGTTCGAACAGGCGCAGGCCACTGGTGCTTCAACCGGCGCCGCCTTCCGCCTCATGTGGCGTGATGACGGTGCCGTGCTCCGTACCAGCTTCACCGATATGGCGCTTGAATGCATTGTCCCTGATGTCCTGCTTGGAGAGATATTCGATCTGCTCGACAAGGACGTCATGCACCAGTTTCCGGCCGACGCGCTTGTTGATGGCATCGCGGATGCCGTCGCGAAACTTGTCGAGATCGAGCTTTTTTACCCTGGTGAAATCGATCAGCGGATTGCCGTAGAGGTAGCTGTATACCGCATCGACCAGAAGCGCATCGGCCGGAACGGAAAGGTCATGAGAGACTTTCGGCTCGACAGTGTAGACGAGGCGGCTGAGGAAATAGCCGCTGACCTTTCCGTCATCGATCAGGGGCACCGAAATGATGCCTGTGCGCTCGTAGTCGAGGCCGCCGAAAAACGCCGGCTTCTGCGTCTGGGCGGCCGGTGTGCTGTTCGAGAAGGAATAGGCCATGGCCCCGATCGCCACGGCGCAAAGCCAGACGGCGGCGGCGACGAATTTTATCATGAGGCAATGCGGTCTGAGGCGAACTCCCGCGCCGAATAGGTGCCGTCGGTTTCGGCGCGCTCGATGGCCTTCTGGAGAAGTGCCGCTACCTCCGTCACCGCATTGATATGAGAGAGGATAGCCGCTTCGTTGGCCGCCAGTTTCTGGCGCAGGCTGGCGAGCTGGTTACGCTCCGCGGCGGAGATATTCTGCGGCGTCACGCAGCGGGACGCTTTATTCAATTCATAGAGATAGCGGCTTTTGCGCAGATTCGACGCATGAATGTCGAAGTCGAGATTACCCCGGATCGCCGCCGTCTCCTCCTCGATGGCCGCTTCGATCCGGCCAACAATGACGGAGAGGTTCACCGATCGGGGACCGGAATCTGCGGTTTTGGCTTCGGGATCGAGCATGGATGGCAGCTTGGCGGTCATGATATTCTATATCTTCGTTTCGTCTGAGGGCGCGGCCGCGATCGGCGTGGTCAGCTTGCGCTGCATCTCGTCGATGACTGCGCGGGTCACGAGGTGCCGGGTGTCCTGCTCAGCCTTGGCGGCGCCGTCCCAGGCTCCGGTCAGGGCAACGTTCTTGCCGTCGACCACGTAGTGTGCCTTGAGCAAGCGGTTCGCGATACCGATCCCGCCGTGCTTCGCCATCACGGTGGCGACCTGCTGGGCAAGCTCGGATTTCCACATATCCCCGGCCAGGCCCGACCCGTAGACGGCCTCGCTGTTCTTCGGCATCATCGACTGCAGGAATGTCTGCAGGACGACCGCCTCGAAACGCTGATAGGCCTTGTTGGCCGGCGCCCTGGGGGAAGCCGCCGTGGCATTGAACGCCTGTGGCGCCGCGGGACCGGCCGGTTCGAAAGGGGCTGCGGCGATCCCCGACTGCGCCCGTTTCTCCAACGCCGCCCTGGCTGTTTCGATGCCTTCGGGGCCAGCCGCGCGAGCCACGTCGAGAACGATATCGCCTGGCGGTGAAATGGCCAAAAGAGAAGCTCCGTGGACGGTTCGTCTATGGATGCACTATGGGACAAGAAGCTTGCGGCAGGCTGACGCCCGGGTCGGGAGCTATCGTTCGTCCGGATGTGTCTTGCCGGTATGGAAGCGGCGCTCGACCGCCTCCAATATCTCCTTCTCCTGCTCCTTCCGGTCTTCCTGGCGCTTGGCCGAGCGCCATGCTTCCTCCACCATTCTGGTGCGCGCCGTCTCCATGGCGACGGCGGCCGCTTCCTCGCGTGTCTTCTCCTTGAAGCGATGCTCGCGCTGGAGCGCTGCGCGGGCGGCACGCACATAAAGGTCCGGGAAAAGCCGGGAGAAGGAATCGGGTTTCCCCATCTCGGCGAAAAGGTCCGCCACTTCCCTTTGCGCCGCCGCGGTCTTCGCAGCGTAATCCGCGTGGCGCGTCTCGTGGACCGCCTTCAATTTGTCCTGGACATCGAGAAGGCGGCGCAATCGCTTTCTGTCGGTCGCCATTGCGATCACCTGCCGATCGTCACGGGGAGAAAGGAATCCGCATAGAGGCTGAGAAGGCTCGGAATGCCGAAATACATCAGGATGAGTCCGCCGGCGATGATGAAGGGGAGCGAAATGAAATAAACCGGGATCTGCGGGGCGAGCTTGTTGATGAGGCCGGTCGTCAGATTGATCAGCAATGCGTAGGCGACGAAGGGACTGCCGAGCCGCAGGGTGACGAAGAAGGCGTCGGAGATGGTGTCGCTGACATTGGCCAGGGCTGCTTGCGGATTGAACAGCACGTCGATCGGCGCGATCCGATAGGAACTGATCAGCGCGCGGATGATCTCGAGATGGAAGTTGAGCGCGAAGAGCAGCATCAGGGCGGAAAAGGAGATGATCGCGCCGAGAGGCGATTCGGCATAATCCTCGAGGAGGGATACGCCCCCCGATCCGCTGAATCCCATCATGGTCGAGATTGCCGTGGTGATGAATTCCAGCGCGAGCAGATAGAACCGCGCCACGATGCCGATCAGGAGGCCGGTCAGGATTTCGGAGATGGTTGTCTTGAGAAGGACGGCCGTGCTGGTCCCGGCATAGGGGAGGATGACGCCCGACAGGTTCATGAAGAGCGCCAGGCTGATCGCCACCGCAACGAAAAGCCGGACCTGCATCGGCACGCGGGCGCTCGAAAAACCCGGCATGGTCATGAAGCAGGAGCCGACGCGGCAGAAGGTAAGGAAAGCCGCGATCACCAGTTGAGGCAGCGTCGCCGCGTTCACGAGATCGACCCGAGCACCCGGATCTCGACGCCTTTGGCGATTTCGACATGGCTTAGCACCGGCAGCGTCGCGAACAGCCGCTCGATGATCATGCGCACATAGGGCCGGGCGTCAGGCGCGGTGACGATGACGAAGCGCTCGCCGGCGTCGAGATGCGAGCGGATCGCCTTCGAAGCTTCCTGCCCGAATTCCTCCAGCAGCCGGGGGTCGATGTCGAATTCGCGGATCTCGCCCTTGGCGTCGCGTTTCAGGCTCTGGTGGAAGGCGAGGTCCCAGCGATTGCCGAGGCGCAGCACCTTGAGCACGCCGCCTTCGGTGAGGTCGCCGCAGATCTGCTGCGACATGCGCATGCGCACATGCTCGACGATCTGTTCGGTACGCCGCACATGCGGCGCGATCTCGGCGATTGCCTCGATGATCAGATGCAGGTTGCGGATCGAGACGCGCTCCGCCAGCAGGAGCTTCAGTACCGCCTGCAATCCCGGATAGGAGATGTTCGAGGTGCAGATCTCGTCCGCGAGCTTGCGGTATTCCGGATCGAGCCTGTCGATCAGCGCCTTCATGTCCTTATAGGAAAGAAGCTGCGGCAGGTTGTTGTGGATGACCTCGGAAAGATGGGTGAGGAGAACCGACATGTTGTCGGCATAGGTGAGGTTCTCGCGTTTCAGGTCCTCGGCGAACATTTCCGGCACCGAATAGGCACGCAGGCCGAAAGCGGGCTCGCGGACCTCTTC
>SCRB01000387.1 GCA_004299545.1 Rhizobiaceae bacterium | reverse complement strand
GGCTGCGCGGCATATGATAATTGTTCGTCACCACGATGACGCGGTTGTAATTGTGTTCATGCACCCATTTGGCGCTTTCCTCGGCATTTCCCTCGGTGTTGAGCGCCGCGTGATCGATATCGATGCAGCAGGCGAACAGCTTTTCGTCGATGCCCGTCACTTCGCTCAGTGCCTTTGGCCCCGCATGGGGGTTGACGCCGCTGATGAAAAGCCGCCGTCCCTTGCCGAGTTGGAGCAGATCCACCGCCGCATCCAGCCGCGCCCGGCCGCCGGTCAGGACGATGATCGCATCGGCCGCCTTGACCTCCTTCGGAGGCTCGAGCAGGCTGATATGGCTGGCAAAGAGGAAGAAGCCGCCGACGAACAAAGCGAAAAGACCCGCAACGGCGGAAAGCGCGACGACGAGGCCGCGTGGCCACCGGGTTTTTTGCACAGCCGCCTGTGCCGGAGGATGTGCCTCCGACTCGCTCGCACCGGCTGATTCGTCCCTCCCATCCATCATGCGATCATTACAACGCAATTGTGGCCGTGACGAAAGGATTCCATTTCCCGGCGATGCCGGCGGCGGCCGCAAGCCGATGCCGTCGCGGTGGTCAGTATCCATCCGGCTGGTGCTTTTCGAGATCCGTCAGGTAACTTACGACGGTATAGTGGGATGTCGCGGCGGTCAGCCCGGCAATCAGCAGGATGATGAGGGCAACGCCCGCATAGCCGCCGACGCCAATGGCGAAATTGCCGAAAAGCGCGTTCGCCTGCGCAGCTTCAGGTGTTGCCATGTTGTGCGCCGACAGCCACGAAAACAGAATGAAGACCATGACGGCGCCCAGCCCGCCTGCCGCGGCGCCTTTCATTCCCGTAATCAAGAAATGACGGCGGAATTCCCCAGCGATGAACTTCGCCTCCGCACCGACGAAATGCAGCACCTCGATGATGTGTCCGTTGCCCGCCATCGCTCCCCGCGTTGCGAAAACGACGGAGAGAACGGTCGCGGAAAGCATCAGGACGAGGACGGCAAGGCCGATGGTCACGGTGGTATGCGCCATCGTCACCAGACGATTGACCCAATTGCGATGGTCATCGAGCGTGGCGTTCGGGACCGTCGCGGAAACCAAGTCTCCGAGCGCCTTGAAATCAGGTGGGTTCTTTTCGTCGATCGTCACGACGATCAGGCGCGGCACCGGCAGTTCGTCGATGTTCAGGTCCTTGCCGAGCCACGGTTCGAGCAGGCGCGCGGTTGCGGCGCGGTCGACGATCGTGGCGCTGCGCACCCCCTGGAAACCGGCGGCGATCGACTGCGCCTGCTTGAGGGCCGCTTCCATGTCGAAACCGTCGGCCGGCTTGATCTCTATCGTGGCCTCGCGCGAGATCTGCCCTTCCCAGGAAACGGCGGCCCCCCTGACAAGCGTGACCGCCCCGAGCGTAAGGCAGGACAGGAAAGTCATGATGGCTATGACGCAGACCAGCGCCCGCCCGGCGATATTGCTGCCGGGCACGATCGGCGCCATGCGGCGCTGCGTCGTCCGCTCGCCGATGGGCGGTCGCATGCGCGGCAGCTGCCGCCTGGGAACAGCGCCGTCATGTTGCGGGAGGAGGCTAGTCATAGATGTCCAGCCTGCCATTGGTGAGGATCATACGGCGTGCATCGACCTGCTCCATCAAGGTGAGATCATGCGTCGCGATGAGGACCGCGGTGCCCAGCCTGTTAAGCTCGATGAACAGGCGCAGAAGCCGTCTGGCGAGCGGCGGATCGACATTGCCGGTCGGTTCGTCCGCAAGCAGGATTTCAGGTTGCTCGATCAGCGCCCGCGCGATTGCCGCGCGCTGCTTCTCGCCGCCCGAGAGCACCGGCGGCAGGACATGCATGCGTTCTCCGAGACCGACCCATTTCAGCAGTTCCGTGACGTCGTTGCGATAGCTTGCCTCCTCGCGCCCACGCACCCTGAGCGGCAGGGCGACATTCTCATAGGTCGTCATGTGGTCGAGGAGGCGGAAATCCTGGAACACCACGCCGATCCTCCGCCGCAGCAGGGGAAGTTCGCGCCTGGTGATCAGCGCCCTGTCCTTGCCGAAGATGGTGATGAGGCCGCGCGTCGGCTTGAGCGAAAGGAAGAGAAGCCGCATCAGCGTCGTTTTCCCGGCGCCGGAAGGTCCGCTCAGGAACTGGAAGGAGCGCTCGGGAATATGGAGGGAGATGTCGCGAAGGATCTCCGGCCCCATGCCGTAGCGCAAGCCCACATTTTCAAAGCGAAACACCTGATCCTCGCACCCTCATCTCCGCGGCGCAGCATGGCTTTCCGTCGAGACCATGGTTCGGCATGGTTAACCCTTCGTTAAATTATCGTCCGTCCAGCCGCCAAAAAGCGCTTCATGCGAAGCATTAACCTTTTTCCCGCCAATATCGCGCGGAAGAGGAATCACGTACCGGCTGGAGCAGGATCGGATTCTGCCCGAAGGCGATGCCGGCGATCCCGATCGCCGTTCCGCGTTGAAACGGATTCGAAAAAGGCGGCCGCTCATGCACGATTCCCTCAAGGCATGCCCGGTTTCGGGCGAAATCATGGCGGGCACTGCCACGACCACCGCAAGGCGGCACGGGCTCGCGCGCGATGGTCGCCGGGATGTCGTGGAGGCCGAGTTCGAGACGGTTCGTCCCGATGCGCCTCTCCAGGGCTTCCGCGATCCCCGGGCAAAAGCGCCGGAGGGGATCGAATTCCTGCAAAAGCGCTCGAAATGGCGTGGAACCGGGAAGATGGAATATATCCGCAAAGCGGAGACAAGCGGAAAGGCTCCGGGGACCAGATGGGCCGGCTTCGTCTTCTGGATGGCCGGCGCCGCTCTCGTTACCCTGGCATTTCTGATCTCCGGCGGTTCTGTTCTCGTTGATGGAACAAGGCTTGGGCTGCCGTCCGGAGCAGGCCTGAACGACAGCTTCCACACCGCAGGCATTCCAGTGCAGGCAGCCGATTCGAAAGCCCATGGAGGTTCGCCTACCGATCATTTCCTGGGGACAAACGCGGATCGCACGCAAGCAGGAGGAAGCTTCGTCTTTTCCGATCAGCTGGAGACCCCTAAAGACAGCGGAGAATTCGTTACGATCCCTTTCAGCAAGGAAGACTAGAGCATCATGCCGGTCGTTCGCGGCAAGGACATTGAGGTGCTTTTCAGCGCGTCGGCGATCGCCCGGCGCAATCTCGAACTCGCCAAGGAAATCGCGGACAGGCATTTCGAGAACCTTCTGGTCGTTTCCGTGCTCAAGGGGTCCTTCGTCTTCGCCGCCGACCTAATCAGAGCGATGCACGATGTCGGCATATCGCCCGAAGTCGAATTCATCTTCATCTCCAGCTACGGCGCCGGAACCGCGAGCGGCGAGGTCAAGCTGCTGCGCGACGTGGACAACAACGTCTCAGGCCGGGACATCCTCGTCATCGACGATATTCTGGAGTCCGGCAAGACGCTGAAATTCATCCGCGACCTGATGCTGTCGCGGGGTGCCAGAAGCGTTTCGATCGCGGCGCTGCTCGACAAGCGCATGCGCCGCAAGGCGGATATAGACGCGGATTTCGTTGGCTTCGATTGCCCCGACTATTTCGTCGTCGGCTACGGTATGGATGTTTCCCACGCCTTTCGCGAACTGCCCTTCGTCGGCGTCGTGAAGGGCGATGCGTGAAAGTTCCCGCAGAGTAACGTGCCGGGTGACGGCCACGGTCACTGCATGTTGAGCAGCCGCTCCAGATAGCTCTTTTCCAGTTCCGGGCTGAGCGCATTGCCGAGCCGCTTGCGGATGGCCTCAAGAATCCGTCTTGCGCGCTGGACATCGATCTCGTCGGGAACCTTGACGGAATCGCCGAAATCCGGACCGTTCGACGCCCGCGGCCGTCCCAGCGGGTCGCGGTCCGCGTTCTGTTCACGCCTGCCGGTCCCGGAGCCGCCCTCCTGGCCCTGCATGGCTTGTTGCATCTGGCGCATCATGTCCTGTGCACCACGGCGAAGCGCCTGAAGCGCATTGCCCTGTTCTCCCGCCGCCTGGTCGCCCTGTGCCTGACCGAGCGCCTTGCCCGCCCGGCCCATCGCGCCATCGGCTTCGCCGAAACCCTGGCCAGGCTTGATGCCCATGCCGCTGAGGCCTTGCATGAGATCCTGGAGATCCTTTTGCAGCTTCCCCTGCCCCTCCTGCAATTTACGAAGCGCTTCCGCCAACTGGTCGGGCGTCATGCCCTGGCCCTGCTGCAACCCTTGGCCTTGCTCTCCGTCCTCTCCCGGCTCTCCCTGGTCGCCATTCTGCTGCCGTCCGAGATTGAAGGTCTTGTTCATCATCTCCTGCTGGCGGCGCATGAGATCGCCCAGTTGATCCATCTTCTTGCGCATCGGATTCTGCTGGCCGTCCTGCTGCTGCCCGCCGCGGCCCGCCTGCAGATTGTTCATCATGTTCTGCAGTTCGGAAAGCAGTTGCTGTGCCTTGTCACGCGAGCCAGACTTGGCGAGGTTCTGGATCTCGTCCAACAGGCGGTCGAGATCGCCCGGCCGGATGACGCGCGCGTTCGGCGCCAACTGCTGTGACAAGTTCGGATTCTTCTGCGCCCGTTCGGCGAATTCGCGCAGATAGTTCTGCATCGCCTGTTTCAACTCTTTCGTCAGCCGGTCTATTTCCTGATCGCTGGCGCCCCGCTCAAGGGCCTGCTGGAGCGCCTGTTCCGCCTGTCTGAGCTTCTTCTCCGCATCGGAAAGATTGCCGTCCTCTATGCCGAGCGCGATCTGCCACAGATAGCCGACGACATCGCGATAGGCATCGTCCGTCCCGGCCATCTTCAGGCGGGAGCGGGCGCTCATGATGGCAAGGTATTGCCCCATATCCGGGAAAGTGTCCTCCGGCCTGAGCGTGATCGCGTCCATCATATCGAGCACGCGCGGCTTCTTGTTCGCATCGAGCGCCAGGATGCGGCGCTGCTCGACAAGGGCGCGGGCAAGCGGATTGGCGAAGGGGCGCTCCGGCAGGATCATCGTCTTGGTTTCGCTGCGCGCCACATGGCCGGCAGCATCCTGCGCCGTCAGTGTGATGTGCACCAGCGTGCCGGCCCATGGGTGGTCGGTCAGGTCCTTCGACGTCCTGGCGGCGTGGTTCTTCGCATCGCGCGATGGCAGGACAAGCTGCAGATCCGGGGCCTTGTAAAGCGGATGCGCGCCCGGTTCAGGCTTTTCCGCCTCCTCGATAACGGCCTTGGCGGAGGTCGCGCCATAATCGTCATCGACTGTATAGGCGAGTTCCAGC
>SCRB01000386.1 GCA_004299545.1 Rhizobiaceae bacterium | reverse complement strand
CTTCGAGGAAGTGGCCGGTTATAACGACCTCGTTCTCGTCAAGGACATTACCTTCCACTCGCATTGCGAACACCACATGGTGCCGATCATCGGCAAGGCGCATGTCGGCTATCTGCCGGCCGGTAGGGTGGTCGGCCTGTCCAAAATCGCGCGCGTGGTCGATATTTTCGCCCGCCGCCTGCAGACGCAGGAAGCGATGACGGCCGAGATTGCCCAAAGCATCCAGGACGTTCTGAACCCGCGCGGCGTTGCCGTCATATTGGAAGCCGAACACATGTGCATGGCGATGCGCGGCATCCGCAAGCAGGGCTCGACGACCTTGACATCCACCTTCACGGGCGTCTTCGAGGGCAACCCCGAGGAACAGGTCCGTTTCATGACAATGGTGAGAGGCGTAAGCGGGGCCTGACCTCGTGATCGCGTCCCGCTCCGGCGACCTGGTATTTTCCCATGGATTTTTCAAACGCCTCCCGCGACAAGAAGGATATTGAGGAGGGCGATCGGTTCACGCCCCGCTTCGGCGCGGACGGCCTCGTCACCGCGATCGTCACCGATGCCCGCGACGGCATGCTTCTCATGGTTGCCCATATGAATGCCGAGGCGCTCTCCCTTACCCTTGAGACCGGCATCGCCCATTACTGGTCGCGTTCGCGCCATGTGCTTTGGAAAAAGGGCGAAGTTTCGGGCAACGTTCAGCAGATTGTGGAGGTTCGCACGGATTGCGATCAGGATGCCGTCTGGCTTCGCGTCAAAGTAGCGGGCCATGACGCGACTTGCCACACCGGGCGGCGCTCCTGCTTCTACAGGACCGTGGAAGTCGAGGACGGCACGACCTATCTTAAGGATGATGGCAGCGTGCGGAAATTCGACCAAAAGACAACTTACGGTCGCTCTGAATGAAGGGGATGAAGGATATCGGGACGTTAAATTTCCCATTCATAAATTCGATACGGGCGCGGCCCATGATGATGACCGTGGGACAGGGAGATCGTGATGCTCGACTGGGCGTCTATCAGGGGCAAAGGGGAAGGACGCCATAAGGCTGCCCCGCCTGAGATGGCTCCGCTCGCTCCTGAACCGAGGAAATCGGGGATTGCATTGGCACTCGGCGGCGGAGCGGCGCGCGGCTGGGCCCATATCGGCGTCCTGCGCGCCCTCGACGAGGCCGGCATCGAAATCAACATGATCGCCGGCACCTCGATCGGGGCGCTGGTCGGCGGCTGCTATCTCGCCGGCAAGCTGGACCAGTTGGAGGAGTTCGCCCGCAGCCTCACCCGCCGGCGCTTCTTCGGGCTTCTGGATTTCCAGTTTCGCGGCAGCGGCCTCTTCGGCGGCATGCGCCTCGACGCCCGCCTCCACCAGCATCTCGCAGGCGTCACCTTCGCCGATCTCGGCAAGCCTCTTGTCTGCGTCGCCACGGAAATCCGAACGGGGCATGAGATCCTGCTGACGAGCGGGTCGTTGATCATGGCCATGCGGGCATCCTATGCCCTGCCCGGTGTCTTCGAACCCGTCATGTGCAACAATCGGCTCCTGGTGGACGGCGCCCTGGTCAATCCCGTCCCGGTTTCAGTCTGCCGGGCTTACGAGCAGCCGCTGGTCGTGGCGGTCAACCTGAATTACGACCATTTCGGCCGCGCGGCGGTGATCAAGCACGATGCTGGCCCGGCCGACACCTCGCTCGGGCTTCCGCCCGCCACCGAAATGGACGATATTGCCGCGGCCGATAGCCGCATGCCCGAATCGCGTCTGGGCATCACCGGCGTCATGGTCGAGGCATTCAACATCATTCAGGACCGGATCTCGCGCGCCCGCCTTGCCGGCGATCCGCCGGATCTCTCGTTACAGCCGAAGCTGAGCCATGTCGGCCTGACGGAGTTTCACCGGGCGGAGGAATCGATCCGCCTTGGCTATGAGGCGACGAAGATCAATCTTCCCCAGCTTGAGCGCTTGCAGACGGTCCTGTCCTGACGGCTTTTAGAGCATGATGCGATTGGGTTGGATCGCATCATGCTCTTGTCTCTTTGTTTGGGCATGATCTTTTCGGAAAACCGGCGTCCACTTTTCCGGATCATGCCCTATGATGACGCCACATCGACGATGCGGAACTGCACGGAACGGGAGCCGTTCCACCAATTTCCCGACACCGTTCCCGCGACGTGCACGGCATTTCCCCTGTTGCGTTCGAGGAAGCGCGCAAGCTCCGTTCCCTCCGCCCTGAACGCCATTGCCTGGAGCCGTCCCCCCATTTCCGACTGAAGACCTATCCGCAGATGGCCGCTACCCACCATGCGCAGATCGATCAGGCGATGACGCGGAAGCACGAGCGTCGGCGCCGAATACCCTGCCCCGTAAGGTCCGGCCCGTTCCAGAATGTCGAGCAGATCGAGATTCGCCCCTTCGGCGGTCAACGCACCGTCGA
>SCRB01000385.1 GCA_004299545.1 Rhizobiaceae bacterium | reverse complement strand
ATTGTTGCCCGCAAGGCGATGAACCTCGAGGACTACATCACCCATCGCCACGTCGATGTCATGTGCAAGCTTCTCCTTCTCACCAGCAGCATCGTGGCGCTGGCTTATGGCACGGAGTTCTTCACGGCCTTCTACGGCGGGAATGCGTACGAACAGTTCGTATTCCGCAACCGCGCTCTGGGGCCGTTCGCCTGGGCCTACTGGACGATGGTGAGCTGCAACGTTCTGGTCCCACAGTTGCTCTGGTTTCCGCGTATCCGCCGTCGGCTCGGGATGGTTTTTGTGCTCAGCCTGCTCGTCAATGTCGGGATGTGGTTCGAGCGTTTTGTCATTATCGTCACCTCGCTGCACCGCGACTTTCTTCCCTCGAGCTGGGCCACGTATCGGCCCACCATCGTCGAGGTAAGCACGCTGCTGGGCAGTTTCGGCCTGTTCTTTACTTGCTTCCTGATCTTCTGCCGCATCCTGCCGGTAATTGCTATGGGCGAGGTGAAAGCGGTACTCCGGCATGGAAACGGAAATGGAGGGCACGCATGAACCGCCGCGTACTGATCGGCATCTTCGATTCGGAGGACGCGGTCCTTCAAGCCACCGATTCCGCGCGCCGGCGCGGACTCAAGATCGTGGACGTATTCGCGCCATACGCCGTCCACGGGCTGGACAACGCCATGGGCCTCGAACGTTCCAAGCTCCCGTGGGTATGTTTTGCACTCGGCCTGTTTGGCGCGTCGTTCAAGGTGTGGTTCGAATACTGGACCACCGCATCGGACTGGCCTATCAATGTGGGCGGCAAACCTTGGAATTCCCTGCCGGCATTCGTTCCGATCACGTTCGAGGTGATGGTACTCTTTGCAGGCATCAGCACCGTCTTGGCATTCTTCGCGATGAACAGGCTATGGCCGGGCCGCCGGCCCGCGTTGCTCGATCCGAGGGTGACCAATGACCGCTTCGCGCTCGTGCTGGAAGAGGATGATGCCACTTTCGTTGTGGAGGAGATTGAGCAGTTCCTGAAAGAATACCACGCGATCCGCGTGGAAGAGCGCGAGCAGGAGGTGGCGGCATGAAGCTCAATTTGTTCCTCCTCATGGTGCTCGTTGCCCTGGTAGCTGCGAATTTCGGTCTCAGCGACAATCCGGCCCATCGGAACTTTGAAGCGATGCCAGAGATGGTGCGAACCATTGCCTATAAGTCGTTCAGCGCAAACCCCGATTTCCCCGACGGCAAGACGCTGCAACTTCCGCCCGAAGGCGCAATTCCCCGCCAACCTGATCACGTCGTTACCCATCCCGGGGCGTTGGTCTACCAAACCTATTGCCAGCCATGCCACGGTGGAGCCGGCAAGGGTGACGGCCCGGTGGCCCTGCGCGGTTTCCCGCCTCCGCCCTCGCTGCTCGCCGAACACGCTATGAAACTCAGCGGCAACCAAATATTCCAAATTGTCAGCCACGGTCAGAAGAACATGCCGTCGTATGCCGTGCAGGTTCCGCCGCAAGACCGCTGGGCGGCCGTATCGTATATCCGTACCTTACAGGGAGATGCCCAGCGATGAGGATTCCGTTCGAGGCTACTCTGCCACCGCCTATGATGCGCTTTCTGAAATTACTGGCGCTGTTGGGCGCAGCAGCGGTCTTATTAGGGATGGTCCTGCAACCCGCGCTTACCTGGACCGCAGTTCTGATGGCGGGATACCTCCTTACCGGGTTCGGCCTTGCCGGAATCGTCTTCGTGGCCATCCAATACGTCTGCGGGGCGGGATGGAGCATAGCGTTCCGGCGCGTTCCGGAGGCCATGTCTGGGATCCTTCCGGTTGGCGCAGCCGTGCTGGTGGTTGTCTTCCTTTTCCATCCCTCAGCCTATCCGTGGACTGCACGTCCACCGCACCATGGTTTTCAGGAAGTCTGGCTGCGCCGGCCGTTCTTTCTGGCTCGCGCGCTCCTCTACATCATCGTGTGGATTGGCTTCGCTTTCGCGATTCTACGTGGTTCCCGCCGGCAGGACAGCGACAACAATGTCGCCC
>SCRB01000384.1 GCA_004299545.1 Rhizobiaceae bacterium | reverse complement strand
CTGGTCGGGGTGTGCGTATCGAGCGCGCAATAATAGGCTGCGACAAGATCCTCCATGAAGGGAAGCTGCCGGGCGGCGCGCTTCAGCGTGCGCCAGAATCTCGCGCGCACCCGCGCCGCCCGCTCTTCCGAAGCGCGGGCATCCGCGGGAGAAAGGATTTCGTCGATCGTCGCCTTTTTCATAAGCCGGATGTGGAGAGTGGAAGGGGCAAGCGCAAGTGCAGCCCTCGCCCTTGTCCGATGGCCCGAAAATCAGTGCATGAAACCGGAGACGCCCGGCAGCGAGGCTGTTCCGGACAGCTTGACGCTCTCGGTGCCCAGAAGCGGCCAGGCTTCCTCGACGATATAAGGACCACCGCCTACCGATTCGCGCGACGACATCAGGACGAAGCGCCCGACGCGGAAGGGAGCGGCGCGGAAATTGCCCCGCGAGGAAAGATAGGTCGCCACTTCCAGCGGATGGGCATTCTTCAGGCGCGCCAGCGTGACGTGCGGCATGAATTTGCGCGGATCCGAAGGCACTCCCATGCGCTGGCAGATGCGCTCGATTTCCGCCTGGAGCGCCATGAGATCTGGCGAGGCGAGGCATCCCGCCCACAGGGCGTGCGGCTTCTTCGAGCCGAAAGTGCCGACGCCGGACAATGTCAATTGAAAAGCCGACCGCCTGACCCGGTCGAGCGCATTGGCGATCTCGTCCGCCACATGGCCCTCGACATCGCCGATGAAGCGCAAGGTGAGATGATAATTCTCGACCTCGACCCAGCGCGCGCCGGGCAGCCCGCCACGCAAAAGGGAAAGAGAAAGCGTGGCGTCACGCGGAATCTCGAGGGCGGTGAAGAGTCGCGGCATTTGGAGGCCCTCCTCGAATCGATATCCCGGTCATCAGCGAATCATCGTTTCGCCGGCGGGGCAAGCGGTTTGTTCCATCCTCCAAAACTCATTGGAGGCGGTCCGGTTCTTGAAAAGTGCTGGCGATGCCGGATCAGGATCGTTTCTCCAGGCTCTTTATCGCTTCCTCGATGACGGGGAGGGCGCCCTGCACCATTTTGGCGACGCCTTGAGGGTTGGGGTGCATGCCGTCCGCGAGTTGCAGGTCGGGATGCCCCGCCACGCCATCGAGGAAGAACGGATAGAGCGGAATCCCGTTTTGCTTCGCGAGCGCCGGGTAGATGGCGTCGAAGACCGATGTGTAAGCGGCGCCCAGATTGGGCGCGGCCAGCATCCCCATCAGCACGATGCCGATCTTGCGCGCTTTCAGCTTGCGGATCATCTGGTCGAGGTTCTTTTTCGTGACCATCGGGTCGATGCCGCGCAGCATGTCGTTCGAACCGAGTTCGAGCAGTACCATGTCGGTGCCGTCAGGGATGGACCAGTCGAGGCGCGCCAGGCCGTCGCTCGTCGTGTCGCCCGAAACGCCTGCATTGGCGACGGCGACGTCGAAACCGTCCTTCCTGAGTTCTGCCTGCAACTGGTCCGGGAAAGACTGGCCGGGGCCGAGCTGGTAGCCGGCCATCAGGCTGTCGCCGAAGCTGACGATCCTGAAGGTCTTCGCCAGCGACGGTCCGGCAGGAAGAAGCGTCGCAATGCCGACAAGGATGGCTGCGACAAAACGTTTGAAAGCCATGTACGGAAACCCATATGACCAGATTAACGAGTCCTGACCCTGGAACAATTCACGCCTTACTCCTCCCAATATATAGGGTCGAAACGTGACAGATGCCGTTATCGCTTTGAAGGACGTGTCCCTGACGCTTGGACAGGGTGCGTCCCAGGTGCATGTGCTGAAGAATATCGATCTCGACGTGTTGCGGCACGAGACGACCGGCATCGTTGGCCCGTCCGGATCGGGAAAATCGACGCTTCTCATGGTCATCGCCGGCCTGGAGCGCGTCGATGCCGGCACGGTGACGGTTGCAGGGCAGGTGCTGACAGGGAAAAGCGAGGATCAGGTGGCGGCGTTTCGCGGCCGTACGATCGGCATCGTCTTCCAGTCCTTCCATCTCATCCCGAACATGACGGCGCTCGAGAACGTCGCCGTGCCGCTGGAACTGGCAGGAAGGCCAGGCGCGTTTGAAGCGGCGGAGCGGGAACTTGCCGCCGTCGGCCTCGGCGACCGGCTGAGCCACTATCCGGGCGAATTGTCAGGCGGCGAACAGCAGCGCGTGGCGATTGCGCGTGCTCTTGCGCCGCAGCCGGGCATCCTCATTGCCGACGAACCGACGGGCAATCTCGACCAGGCGACGGGCCGACAGATCGCCGACCTGATCTTCTCTACCGTCGAGGCGAGGGGAACGACGCTGGTCCTGGTGACGCACGATCCGGTGCTTGCCGGGCGCTGCCGGCGGCAGGTCAGGATGCGGTCGGGCCGTATCGAAGCGCCGGCCGTGGCAATGGCGGCCGCCCAATGACGCCACTGGCCTCGGGGCCGGGCGCGCTTGCCGCAAGCGGTGTGTCCGGCAGGCGGCCCGAGATCGGTTTCTTGCGGACGCTTTCGCTCGCCTTGCGCTTTTCGCTCCGGGAAATGCGCGGGGGGCTGAAGGGCTTCGCGGTTTTCCTTGCCTGCATCGCGCTCGGCGTCGGCGCGATCGGCGGCGTCAACTCCGTTGCGGAAGCGATTACGGCGGGCGTGGCGGACCAGGGTCAGATCCTGCTCGGCGGCGACCTGCGCTTCCAGCTCGTCCAGCGCGGCGCCGACGCCGCCGAGCATGCCTATCTGGCCAGCCTCGGAACGCTCTCCGAAAGCGCGACGATGCGGTCCATGGCGCGTCTGCCCGACGGATCCGACCAGGCGCTGGTGGACGCGAAGGCTGTCGACAGGGCTTATCCGCTCTACGGAAAGCTCGAGACCGCACCGCAACTCGGTCACGATGCGCTTTTCGGCGAAAGAAACGGCGTTTACGGCGCGGCCGCGCCCGACCTCCTTTTCGAGAGGCTTCATCTCAAGCTCGGCGACCGCATCACGCTTGGCAAGACGACGATTGCGTTGCGAGCGCGGCTGGTGAGCGAGCCGGACGCCGTATCGGAAGGTTTTGCCTTCGCACCGCGCCTGCTCATCTCGCTCGACGCGCTGAAAGCCTCGGGCCTTGTCCAGCCCGGCAGCCTGGTCAAGCATGTCTACAAGGTGAGGCTGCCCGACGGATCGAGCGAAAAACAGTTGAAGGCGATTCAGCGGCGAGCGGGCGAAAAATTTCCTGCCGCCGGCTGGAACGTCCGCTCGCGCACCAATGCCGCACCAGCCCTTTCGGCCAATATCGCGCAATTCTCGCAATTTCTCACTCTGGTCGGCCTTTCGGCGCTGCTCGTCGGCGGCGTCGGCGTCGCCAACGCGGTGCGCGCCTATCTCGACGGCAAGCGCGGCGTCATCGCCACGTTCAAGAGCCTCGGTGCTTCCGGCGGCTTCGTCTTCACCGTCTACCTGACGCAGATCCTCATCATCGCCTGCCTTGGCATCATCGCCGGTCTTCTCCTTGCGGCGGCTATGCCCTATGCGGCGAGCGCCGCCCTCTCGTCAGTGATCCCGGTGCCGGCGCAGCTTGGCCTCTATCCCGGCCCGCTGGCTATGGCGGCGCTTTTCGGCGTCCTCGTCACGCTCGCCTTTGCCGTCCTGCCGCTCGGCAGGGCGCGCGACGTGCCGGCGACGGCGCTTTTCCGCGAAATGGGGTTCGAGGCGCGTGGCCGGCCGCGCCTGCGTTATGTCGTGGCCGCCCTCCTCATCACCGCGCTTCTGGCGGGGCTTTCCGTCATTTTCGCGGACCAGCAGCAATTGGCGCGGGTCTTTGTCGTGGCTTCCGCTTTTTCCTTCATCGTCCTGCGCGCGGTCGGCGCCGCGGTGCAGTTTCTTGCGCGCAAGGCGCCGCGCGTCCGGTCGACGGCTCTCAGGCTGGCGATCGGCAATATCCATCGCCCGGGAGCACTGACGCCTTCCGTCGTGCTTTCGCTCGGGCTCGGGCTGACGCTTTTAACGACGCTTGCCCTGATCGACGGAAATCTCAGGCAGCAGGTCGGGGTCAACATTCCGAAAAAGGCGCCGAATTTCTTCTTCGTCGACATACAAGGCGCAGAGATAGCCCCCTTTTCCGATCTCATCCGGCAGGAAGCGCCACAGGCGAGGTTTGAAAAAGTGCCGATGCTGCGCGGCCGCATCATGGCGGTGAACGGCATCTCCGCAAAGGACCTGAAAGTGAGGCCGGAAGGCGCGTGGGTGCTGCGCGGCGACCGCGGGCTGACCTATGCCGAGACGAAGCCGGAGAATGCCACGCTGGTAGCGGGTAAATGGTGGCCGAAGAATTATTCCGGGCCGCCGCTGGTCTCCTTTTCGCAGGACGAGGCCCACGATCTCGGTCTGAAGGTTGGCGATACGATCACCGTCAACGTGCTCGGGCGCAACATCGTCACCAAGGTCGCCAATCTGCGCAAGGTCGAATGGGAGACGCTCGGCATCAATTTCGTCATGGTGTTCTCACCGGATACGCTTGCCGGTGCGCCGCATGCCTGGATCGCCACGCTGACGATGCCGAATGCGACAAGCGCGCAGGAAGGACGCATCCTGAATGCGGTCACGCGCCGTTATCCGGCGATTACCACGGTACGCGTGAAGGATGCGCTCGACGTGGTTAACGACCTTGTGGCGAAACTCGCGGCCGCTATCCGCGCGGCTGCCGTCGTCGCGCTCGCGGCTTCGGTGCTGGTGCTCGCCGGGGCGCTTGCGGCGGGAAACCGCGCCCGTATCCATGACGCGGTGGTGCTGAAGACGCTGGGCGCGACGCGGCGGACCCTTATCCTCGCCTATGCGCTCGAATATATGCTCATCGGCCTTGCCACGGCCCTTTTCGCGCTTTTCGCCGGCTGGCTCGCCGCCTGGTACGTTGAGGCGCATGTGATGAAATTACCGTCGCATTTCCTCCCCGACGTGGCGGTAACGACGATCCTGGTCGCGCTGGTCTTCACCGTCGGGTTCGGCCTTCTCGGAACCTGGCGCGTTCTCGGCCAGAAGGCCGGGCAGGTGCTGCGGGAATTGTGATCCCGCGGAAATTTCGACGCGACGGATTGTCACGTTGATCACGGGTCTTGTTCTTGACGAAAAGAAGCCTCATATTTCGTGAAGGCATGCTGGAGTCCCGCCAGCGGCGCCTGGGATGCGTGCCCGACACCCGACGGGACAGAAGCAAGAGGAAATTCATGGCTGACCTTCGCAATTACCAGGCGCGAGCCGGTTCCGCCCCCAGCCGGGTGGATACCTCCATCGATCAGGGCCTGCGCGCCTACATGATCCGCGTCTACAACCTGATGGCCGTCGGCCTCGTCATCACAGGGCTCGCGGCATGGGGGGCATTCAGCTTCTCCGTGACGCCCGATGGACACCTGACGCAATTCGGCGCCCTCATGTTCCAGAGCGCCTTCAAATGGGTCGTGATCTTCGCCCCGCTGGCCCTGGTGTTCTTCCTGAGCTTCAGGATCGGCAGTATGAGCGTGCCTGCGGCGCAAACGACCTTCTGGGTCTACGCGGCCCTTGTCGGGCTGTCGCTGGCTGTGCTTTTCCTGGTCTATACGCAGACCAGCATCGTCAGGACGTTCTTCATCACCGCCGCCTCCTTCGGGGCGCTCTCGCTCTATGGCTACACGACCAGGCGCGACCTGTCGGGGATCGGCTCGTTCCTCATCATGGGCGTGTTCGGCATCATCATCGCCTCGATCGTCAATATCTTCCTGGCGTCCTCGGCGCTGCAATTCGCCATTTCGGTGATCGGCGTGCTCGTTTTCGCCGGCCTGACCGCCTACGATACGCAGCAGATCAAGGAAATGTATTACGAGGGCGACGGTGAAGTCGTCGCCGGCCGCAAGGCCATCATGGGCGCTCTGAGGCTCTATCTCGACTTCATCAACCTGTTCATGTTCCTGCTGCAATTCATGGGCGACCGCCGCTAGGGCGGAAAGGGCACGGACTGAATGCGGGCGGCCTCGTGGCCGCCCTTTTCTTTTGGGTGCAAGCCTGCGATGAAATGAGTGACATAAGCGTTCGCGGGACAAGAAATGGGCGCGACCATCAGGGCTGCAATAGAGTCGGATCTCGAGGCGATCACCGGGATCTACAGGGACGCGGTGCTCCACGGCACGGCGAGCTATGAACTCGAACCGCCGGACCTTGCGGAGATGCGCAAGCGCTTCGAGACGATCGCAGGCAGCTTCTATCCCTATATCGTGGCGGAGGAAGCGGAAAGGGTGCTTGGCTATGCCTATGCGGCGCCGTTCCGCACAAGGCCTGCCTATCGCTTCATCGTGGAAGATTCGATCTATATCGCACCGGAAGCAAAGGGCAGAGGCCTCGGCCGGACGCTTCTGACACAGCTCGTCGCGGAAAGCACCCGGCGCGGCTTCCGGCAGATGATCGCCGTGATCGGCGACGGGAGCGCTGAAAGCCCTTCAGTGATCCTGCATGAAAAACTCGGCTTCACACGCGCCGGAAGCCTGAAAGGCTCGGGCTTCAAGCATGGGCGCTGGCTCGACACGGTGTTCATGCAACTGGCGATGAATGGCGGTGCCGGGATGCCGCCCGATCCGGATTCGATGCCGGAACGCCAGTTCCGGGGGCAAGTACGGTAAGATCTCGGCGTCAGGCCTCGACGAGCTTCAGCTGTCTGTCGAAAACGCCGAGCACCCGTGCAAGCTCGTGGCCGCGCTTCAGGATCGTCCCACCCGCGGCGATGACGGCGAAGGCACCTTGCTTGCGCGCCAGCTTCGGCGTCTTGGCGATCTGGAAAAGCGGAACCTCGCTTGCCCGGCGGAAGACGGAGAAAACCGCCCTGTCCGGCAAATGGTCGATGGCGTAGTCGCGCCACTCGCCTGCCGCGACCATGCGGCTGTAGACATGCAATATCTGATCCAATTCCCTGCGGTCGAAAGCGACGGGAATGCCGGTCCGCTCGCGGCGGGCCTCGTATAACGGGATCAATATTCCGGAATCTTCCCTACCCTCCGTCCCGTTACCGCGATCGATCATGAAAGATGCCCTCGTGACAGCCTGGCGATCGCGGCAGGTTGGCGCGTCGATGGCTGAATTGCAACCCTTTTGAGCGGTTCCTGCACCTTTGGAGAGCCCGCCGGAATGTTACAGAAAGTTCACGAAACTCCACACCGTGTCTGAAATGGTGATGGGTTCGCCACATTCTCGCCACACATAGTCCAAGCTCTTGCCCCAAAATATGACGACGATTTACCCGTTGCCTGAGACGGTTCGGTCCGGCGTCGGCTCCGTAAACCCCAAGCCCCCCGCCCACGGGGCCTTGGCCGGATCGAACCAACCTCGCTTCTTTTTCTCCCGAAAAGCATTCAGTGAGCAGCACCAATTTTCGTTGGCGCTGCGGTCTTTGCGCGTCTGGGTATTGGTCTCGAAGCTGATCAGTCCGGGCGAGAGCTTAAAGCGCACCGCGATTAAACGGACTCACGCGGTGCGCTTTATCTCCTTGCTTTCGGCATGTCGTTATCCCGAAACCGCTTACACTTTCGGGCGACATGCTCTAACTGCCCGTTCTCTCAATGATGGCGGCACCGATGATCGGACCCGGAAGGCCGTCCTTCGTGGCTTGCAGCAGCACGGCGCATCCGCCAGCCCCTTGCTGTTTCATGACGCTTTCAGGCAGCTCGAAACGGGCTGCCTTGCCATGCCACATACCAGCTGTCTGGGTGGCGACGACGGCGTTGCGATAGGTGATCGCCTGGCCGCTGTTCTCGCCACGGACGATCTTGACCTTCCGGGCGGGATCGAAGAACACGAACACGACATTCGCTTCCCTTATCGGCCCCTTGGCGTCTCCTGTCTGGACGACCACGCGGTCGCCTTCATAGGTAGCGGAAACATCCACCGTCAGTCCTTCGCCCTTTTCTTTCAGCTTGTCCAGTTCGGCCGTTACCGCCTTTCCCTTGGCGCCGTTGAGGTCGGTGCGTCCGTTCAGCACGGCTTGCGGGGTATAGACGGAAGGGGCCCCGAAAGCCTTGGCGTAGTCATATTGGCGGTCGGTGTTGCCGCGCGTCGCCAGCGTGTCCTTCCAGCCGAGATAGTCCCAGTAATCGACATGATATGAGAGCGCCACCACGTCGCCTTTCTTCACCAGTTCATCGAGAACCGCATCAGCCGGAGGACAGGAATTGCAGCCCTGGCTGGTGAAAAGCTCAACGACGCCAAGCGGCCGCGCTACAGCGTGGTACGAGGCCGTTCCTGCGGCAAGCGCCAGGGCGGTGCGGACGAGAAGGGCGCTAAGGGTCATGATGGCGGTGTTTTCCTCACCGGCGGGGCGCTGTACCGTCCCGCCGATATAACGAGGACATTAAGCGCAGCGCAATTTCAAGAGGAAGTCACGATGCGGTGAGACTTTTGCCCCCCGTGCGCTTTCGGGCGACATGCGTTGTCTCGTAACAAGGCGGATATGGCGGAAGAAAGACGCCGCCCGGAAGCTTGTGCTCCGGGCGGCGGGATCGAACGGATTGCTGCGGAGGCGGCCTATGCGGCAAGGTCGCGCAAGACGTATTGCAGGATGCCGCCATTCTTGAAATAGGCGAGTTCGTCCACCGTATCGATGCGGCAGAGGATAGGCACCTCCTTCACCTTGCCGTCTGCATAGGTGATTTTCGCCGCCATCTTCTGGCGCGGGCGGATGTTTTCCAGCCCGTCGATCTCGACCGTCTCATCGCCGGTCAGGTTGAGCGACTTCCAGCTCGCGCCGTCTTCGAGCACGAAGGGAATGACGCCCATGCCGACCAGGTTGGAGCGATGGATGCGCTCGAAAGACTGCGCGATCACCGCCCGCACGCCGAGCAGGTTGGTGCCCTTGGCCGCCCAGTCGCGCGAGGAACCGTTGCCATATTCGATGCCGGCGAAGACCACCAGCGGCACATCCTCCTGCTTATAGCGCATAGCGGCATCGTAGATCGACATCTCCTCCTTGGAGGGATAGTGGATCGTGTAGCCGCCCTCCTTGCCGTTTTCGCCCAGCATGTGGTTCCTGATCCGGATGTTGGCGAAGGTGCCGCGCATCATCACCTCGTGATTGCCGCGGCGCGTGCCGTACTGGTTGAAGTCGGCGACGCCGACGCCATGCTCCGTCAGGTAATGGCCCGCCGGAGACGCCGCCTTGATCGAGCCGGCCGGCGAAATGTGATCGGTGGTGATCTTGTCGCCGAAGAGGCCAAGGATGCGGGCGCCCTTGATGTCGCCGACGTGGCCGGCCTTCTTGCCCATGCCCTCGAAATAGGGTGGATCCTGGACATAGGTGGACTTGTCGTCCCAGGCGTAGGTCTGGCCGCTCGGCGCCTGCACGTTGCGCCAGTTGTCGTCGCCCTTGAAGACGTCGGCATATTTGCGCGCGAAGAGGTCGCGGGTGACGTTTTTCGCGATGAATTCCTCGATTTCGGTCGAGGTCGGCCAGATGTCCTTGAGGAAAACGGGCTTGCCGTCCTTGTCCTCGCCGAGCGGTTCCGTGGTGAGGTCCTTCGTCACCGTTCCTGCGAGCGCATAGGCGACGACGAGCGGCGGCGAGGCGAGATAGTTCGCCTGCACGTCGGGCGAGACGCGGCCCTCGAAATTGCGGTTGCCCGAAAGCACCGCCGCTCCGATCAGGTCCTTATCGTTGATCGTCTTGGAGATCGGCCCCGGCAGTGGCCCGGAATTGCCGATGCAGGTCGTGCAGCCGAAGCCGACGAGGTTGAAGCCAATCTGGTCGAGTTCCTTCTGCAGGCCGGATTTGTCGAGATATTCCGCGACCACCTGCGATCCCGGCGCGAGCGACGTCTTGACCCAGGGCTTCTGCTTCAGGCCGAGGCGGTTGGCGTTGCGGGCGAGCAGGCCGGCGCCGATCAGGACGCTCGGATTGGAGGTGTTGGTGCATGACGTGATCGCCGCGATCACCACATCGCCATGGCCGAGGTCGTAATCCGCGCCCTGGACCGCGTAGCGCTTGCCGAGTTCGCCGGCCTTCCTGTATTCGCTCTCCATCGCCTGGGCGAAGGCGGCCGGAATGCCTTCGAGCGAAACGCGTCCCTCCGGGCGCTTCGGTCCCGCCATCGAGGGCACGACGGAGCCGAGATCGAGTTCGAGCGTGTCGGTGAAGACGGGATCTTCCGTTCCGTCGTGCCGCCACAGGCCCTGCGCCTCGCAATAGGCCTTCACCAGCGCGATGCGCTCCTCGGTGCGGCTGGTCATGGTGAGGTATTTGACGGTCTGGGAATCGACCGGGAAGAAGCCGCAGGTGGCGCCATATTCCGGCGACATGTTGCCGATGGTGGCGCGGTCGGCGAGCGCCATGGAGGAAAGGCCGGGGCCGAAGAACTCGACGAACTTGCCGACGACGCCCTTCTTCCGGAGCATCTGGGTGACGGTGAGGACGAGATCGGTGGCGGTCACGCCTTCCTTGAGCCTGCCCGTCAGGCGGAAGCCGATGACTTCGGGCAGGAGCATGGAAACCGGCTGGCCAAGCATCGCCGCCTCGGCCTCGATGCCGCCGACGCCCCAGCCGAGGACGCCGAGGCCGTTGACCATGGTGGTATGCGAATCGGTGCCGACGCAGGTATCGGGATAAGCGACCATCTCGCCGTCGATCTCGGCCGACCAGACCGTCTGAGCCAGATATTCGAGGTTGACCTGGTGGCAGATGCCGGTGCCCGGCGGCACGACGCGGAAATTGCGGAACGCCTGCTGACCCCATTTCAGGAAGCGGTAGCGCTCGCCGTTACGCTTGTATTCAAGCTCGACATTGCGCGCGAATGCCATCGGCGAGCCGAATGCATCGACGATGACCGAATGATCGATGACGAGGTCGACGGGGACGAGCGGGTTGATCTTTTGCGGGTCGCCGCCGAGCGAGACCATGGCGTCGCGCATGGCGGCCAGGTCGACGACGGCGGGCACGCCGGTGAAATCCTGCATCAAAACGCGCGCCGGGCGATAGGCGATCTCATAGCCAGCCGAGCCCTTGTCGTTCAGCCAGGCCGCGACCGCCTTGATATCGTCGGCAGTGACCGTGCGGCCGTCCTCGTTGCGGAGCAGGTTTTCGAGCAGCACCTTCATCGAGAAGGGAAGTTTGGAAATGCCGGCAAGGCCGTTCTTCTCGGCCTCGGCGAGACTGTAATAAATATACTCCCTGTCGCCGACCTTGAGCGATTTTCGCGATTTGAAACTGTCGGGTGAATGTGTCACGAGCGATCCCTAACATCCTGTTGGCCGATGAGGGACGGACGCCTGTTGCATGCTCACACGCGCAAGGTGCGGGTACGGTCATTTCCGCTGTCCGTTCCTCGGCGTCCGGGCCGGTCAAGACGGCTCGCGCGCTGGTTCGGCGCAAATTGCTATGCACGCCGACCGCTGGCGTGTTGCGGGTTCTATAGAGAATTTCGTATGAGAGTGCCAGTACGACAAGGGGCAAAATTGCTGCATCGCGAATTGTTTACGGCGGGGCCGTCATAGGGGAGACGAATGCGGCTCATTGCCGAGAACATCAGCGGCGAACGCGGCGGGGAAATTATCTTCTCGCGCGTCGATTTCAGCCTCGAAAGAGGCGGGAGCCTTGTCGTCACCGGGCCGAACGGGACGGGAAAATCGACGCTTCTCAGGATCGTTGCGGGACTTCTTCCCCCGGCTGAGGGAACGATCCGGGTGGAAGGAAGGGAAGACGATGCGGGCATCGGCGCCGTCTGCCATTATCTCGGTCATCTGAACGGCATGAAAACGGCGTTGACCGTCAGGGAGAACCTCTCTTTTTGGCAGCGCTTCTCCGGCGAACCGGGACTCCACCCGACCGATGCTCTCGACGCAGTCGGGCTCCCCGGCATCGGGCATTTGCCCTTCGGCTATCTCTCGACCGGGCAAAGGCGGCGAGTGGCCATCGCCAGACTGCTTCTCAATCACCGGCCGGTCTGGCTGCTCGACGAGCCGACCGCCGGCCTGGACAAGGCTTCGGAAAAGCGTTTCGGGGAATTGATGGAGGAACAGCTTCGCGGCGGCGGCATCGTCGTCGCGGCGACGCATCTGCCGTTGGGGATTGAGGGGGCACAGGAACTGAGGCTGGGTGGCGGGCAGGAGAGGGTTGCCAGAAATGCCTGAGCCCTTTCGCCCCCCCCTCTGTCCTGTCGGACATCTCCCCCTCATGGGCAGGGCAATCGCATACGGCTTGCCAGCACACCCCACCCACCTCGCTTCGCTCGGCACCCTCCCCTTTCAGGTGAGGGAAATGCGCCGCCGTTACGGCTTTCCTCCACCTGAAAGGGGGAGGTGGTCCGAAGGACCGGAGGGGGTGAAAATTGCCATATGCGATTGCCTTGCCTTCAAGGGGGAGGGAAAGTCGCTTCGACAAAAGCTCAGGAGGACAGAGGGGGGCAACGTAGAGCGCGAGTCTTCCCGCCTATTCGTCATGCCTTTTGGCGCATGCCAATGCTAGCGCTCTTCCTCCGCGACCTGCGCCTTGGCGTCCGTGCCGGCGGCGGGGCGCTGATCGGCGTGCTGTTCTTCCTCGCTGTCGTCGCCGTCGTCCCCTTCGGTGTCGGGCCCGATCTCAGGCTTCTGGCCCGCATCGGTCCCGCGATCCTCTGGATCGGGGCGCTGCTTGCCAGCCTGCTCGGGCTGGAAAGGCTCTTTCAGGCCGATCGCGAAGACGGCTCGCTCGATCTTCTGCTGCTCGCCGACGACAGGCACATGACTGCGCTCGTCGTGCTGGTGAAATGCCTGGCGCACTGGACGGCGAGCGTCCTTCCCCTCGTCGTCGCCTCGCCGCTTCTCGGGCTTTTCATGAATATGGACGCGAAGGGAATCGGCGGCACGATGCTGACCCTTCTGGTCGGGACGCCGGCCATCGCCTTCATTGGCGCCGTTGGCGCGGCGGTGGCGGTGGCGTTGCCGCGCGGCGGGCTGCTCGTTTCCGTCCTGATCCTGCCGCTTGCCATTCCCGTTTTGATCTTCGGCGTCGCGGCGAGCTATGGCGCGGCGCATCCGCCGCAGCCTTTTCTCTTCCCTTTCCTGATATTGATGGCGCTGACGCTCTTCTTCACGGTGATAGGACCCGTCGCGGCGGCGGTTGCGCTGAAATTCGCGGCCGATTGAGCCGGAGGCTTGAGATTATTGCCCGGTGGTGAACTTGTCGGCGCGCACCTCGACGGTTCCGATCTGGGTGCCGACGCTTGCCGCCACCGGCGCATAAATTCCGGTCCTGCCCATCGGTACGAAGGAGATGGTGATCCTGCTCTTGTCGCGCAGGAATTTGAGTGCGCTGTTGGTCGTGCGATAGCCGGCGATGGGAACGAAGTGCGCGTTGCAGACGATGGCCTTGCCGGTATAGCCGGGGACCGACCAAGGCGCGGTGGCGGCATAGGAAAGCCTGATGTCGGCGCGCAGTTCCCCGTCATAATATTTCAGCGTGTGGTTGCAGACCGCGCTCGCGGCCTCCGCCTTGACGAGGGTGAGCGACAGCGGATCGGTGACGGCCTTGAGGTCGTCGGGTCCGAGCGGCACCCAGTTTTTGTGCTTCTTCAAGGGCGGGATGTTTTCCGTATGCGAGACGGTATCGCCGGAAAACGCGATCGCGGTGCGTTTCCTCTTTTTTCCCGAGGTGTAGGCGACAAAGAAGGATTGCGGCTGCGCCCCGTCCGGGGTCAGAAGGCCGCTGACAGAGGTCGTGCCTTTCGTATCATCGATGATGCGGGCGACACCGGCGCTCGCGATCGATCCTTTGATGCTGAAGCTCTGGCCATCGACGGTGCTGGTGAAGCTCGTCCGGGCAAGGGTGAGACCGAAAAGTGAGACGGTATAGTCGGCGCTGAAGTGCTTGGCGCCGTCGGCTTTGGCCGTGACTGTGGCAAGAAGGATGAAAGCCGTGGCGACTGGAACGAGACGGCCGGTCATGGATGAACAGTCCTCTATCCGTTGTCCCTTTCCGGCAACCTATCACTCAATTCGGCGAAGATGTGAACGGTTCCGCGCGATTTCGGAGATTATGCAGAGAGCGGCGGTTTCACGATGCGTCTGGAATTTCCATCCTCGCTCCATGTTGAGCGACCATAGTCCTCGCTTCGAATCAGCGGTCGCCGGTATGTTGAGCCGGGCGGAGCAGGACCATGGCGAAAAGCCTTATCGGCGTCAGCCCGATCATGCACAGCATCTATCTGGGCCGGGATACCGCGCCCCTCTGGAACGGGCTTGTGGCGCGCGTCAGCGCCGATTCGAACGACGCCGAGGCGCTGATGGACCTGTCGGTGCTGCTTCAGGGGCGCGGGCAGCGCAAGATGGGCCTGGATCTGCAAAAGGACGCGATTGCCCTCCAGTCCCGTTTCCGGCGCGTCTTCGGAACAGGAGGCGGGTTGAAGGTCGCCGCGCTCGTCGTCGCGGGCGACCTGATGGCGAACACGCCGATCGATTTCCTGCTCGAAGGTTCCGATATCGACCTCACCTATCTTTATGTCGATGCTGGAACGTCCTCGCTTCCCGACCTGTCGTATTTCGATGCAGTCTTCATGGCAGTTGGAGAATCGGAAGAGAACCGGCCTGTTCTGGAGAATATCGAAATACTGCTTGCCGGATCGGGCACGCAACTGCCCGTCATGAACGGGTATCCGGCGAGAGTGACGCGCCTGACGCGCGAAGGCGTCGGCGCACTCCTTGCCGGCCTGCCCGGCGCCGTCGTGCCAACGACCGTGACCGTTTCGCCCGAGGCCCTTTTGCCGGCGAGCGGGTCGGGCACGGCGCGGGGAGGCTCATCCGTGTGTCCCGGTTTTCCCATCGCCATCAGGCCGACCGGCACGCATGCCGGCGGCGGCCTGGAGCGCATCGGCCACTCGTCTGAGCTCGCCGCCTATTTCAAACGGTGCCCGTCCCGAAAGTACCATGTCGCACCCTTCATCGACTATTCCGGGCCGGACGGCCGCTACCGCAAGCAGCGCGTCGTCTTCATCGACGGCAAGGCCTTCGCCAGCCATTTTGCCGTGTCGGAGCACTGGATCGTTCATT
>SCRB01000383.1 GCA_004299545.1 Rhizobiaceae bacterium | reverse complement strand
GGGTTTGTTCGACGTGTTGGAAAGCCAGGCTGAAGAAATCGCCTCCAAGGCGGGTATCCCGCCGGATCAGGTAAAGGAAATCAGCGCTACATTGCAATCGAACCTCGGCGACGGCTCCGATCAGATGGCGGCGCTTGAGAAGACCGCTGCCGCGCACGGAGTTCCGGTCGACAAGATCCAGGAACTGCTTGGGCACGCCGGCAATTCGGGTGATCTGACGGCGGAACTTGGCGGCTTGGCCAAGGGCCTTTTGGGATGATGAGGTTTTCCATGCGCAGGTTGTTTATTGCCTGTTCGATCCTGAGCATTTTCGGCTTGTCCTCGCAGGCTCATGCCATTGGCTGTCTTTCCGGCGCGGTTGCTGGCGGGGTTGCAGGACACTATGCCCATCATCACGCCATCCTGGGCGCTGCCGCGGGATGCGTTGCGGGTCATCACCTTGCCAAGGAACGAAAGCTAGCGAAGAAGCGCCAGGAAGAAGCGGCCAAGCATCACGTTGCGGCGACGCCTTCAGGATCGAATCAGTAGCGAAACCTGCACCTACACCACCCCATTGTGCGGTTACCACACTGCGTTGCCGCACCACAGAGCACCCACCGCGTCGGGTGCAGCCGGCGGCCAAGCATCCCCCCGAAGTTTACCCCCGCTCGGTCGCCGGCACTTTTCTCCCGTTTTCCTGCCGATTGCACTCGCTTCCGGCTCGTTGAGGGCATTGGGATTGTCGAGAAGACCTCTTCGATGCCGCGCGAATCTTTGGAAACCACTTCACGTCTGACCGCTTCAACATGTACGGCCGCATGTTCTATCCCGCCATGGAATTCGGGCGGGGATGCTATCGGGCATTCGGTGGATCAGGACTGACGACGACGACCAAGCAACGCCGACAATCCTCGCATTTGGACCGGCCGTTGCTACGGTCTCCTCGATGCGTTTCGGTACTGATGTGGCTGCTCGGGTGCCATCTTCTGGCAGTTTGCCTCCCATCGCGATTTCCCGGGAGTTTTCCCGCTTTTGGGATGGGGATGGAGATGGATTAGCTGAAATAGGCAAGCATCAGGGTCGTGCCGTCCGATGCTCCTCGCGCGCCGCTTCCCAGATTTCCCGTGCGGCGTCGAGATTCACCAGGAAGATCGCGAGCCCGACGATCAGGTCCGGCCATGCCGATAACGTGTAGGCGGTTACAAACCCGGCCGCGACGATCGCTATATTGGCGAAAGCGTCGTTGCGCGCCGAAAGGAACGCCGCCTTGGTCAAGCTGCCGCTGTGATGTCTGAACCGGGTCAGCATGAGTGCGCATGAGAGATTGATCACGAGTGCGCCTGCGCCCGTGAGCGAAAGCGCGAAAGGTTCTGGAATTGTGAGATCCGCGAATTTCTCCCATGCGGTCCACAAGGTGGCGATACCCGGAACAAGCAGGATGGCGGCCATCGCCATGCCGATCCGGGCACGATTGCGGGCCGACCATCCAAGCGCGACCATGATCAGCAGGTTGACGGAAGTATCCTCGATGAAGTCGATGCTGTCGGCGAACAGAGACACCGAGCCGATCGCAAGGGCAACAGCAAATTCGATCCCGAAATAGCCGAGATTGAGAAGAGCAACTAGGATGACGGTGCGGCGAAGGGTGGACTCGTGCGGGACGAGGGTCATGTCAGTCCTTCACTCTTTTCTCCGGGCGCATGCCCTTCGTAATGGCAAAATGGTTGGCTGCGCGCACGGCGATGCTTTTGGACCCCTTCCCCGCATTCACGGTAGCTCAACGGATAGTTCTTAGGAAACCCAGTGTGCGATGCCGTATGGCGACTTTGATTGCCCGGGAACGGCGACGGTGTGTATGCGAGAACGAAGCTAAATGCGCCATATCCCATACATGCGTCGGTAATATTCCACGCAGGCGTCGTTGGCGGCTTCCCTATCATGGCCATTGAAGACGAATGTCCTGAGCGGAGAAACTCCGCCAATTTCACGCTCCCTGAGAAAGGGTGCATCCCCATTTATCCAAATGCCGGTATCTCTTGTTTCCAAGTGGCCGGATAGCCAGAAATCGTCGACGGTCCAAAGAGTATCTGGAATGTCAAAGACCGATTGCACGAAGAATTCCGGCCGGACGAGAACCCCTCTCGAGCCAAGGAAAACATCGCAATAGCCGCTGGCGGAAAAGCGCGAAATCGGGCGCTTTTTGCTTCTGAACGCAGTCTCCAAACGCCCCTTGAGCGTGTCGATCCTCAACTTCACGCGTGGCAGGCGGGTGCGGCCTCTCCCTGCTTCCGTCAGATCTTCCAGATCCTTTCCGCCTTCAGCCAGGCATAGTCCCGGCTTGAGCGCGCGAAGATCGAGGAACCTTTTCGTCCAATCGGGATCATAACTTCGATCATCGTCGCAAAACAGGATCTCGACATCCTGTCCGGCAAACTCCCGCACCGCCGGCAGGACCTTCGTAGCGGGGCCATAGTCGATCTCAGTTCGCCGGATCGACACGCCTGCTGGAACGCTGGGGAGGCAACCGTCCCAACCCGCGAAACGCCTATAGCGTAGCGGGATATAGAGGATAATTTCGTCCGCCGGCAATCTCTGGCCGAGTATAGACTCCAGCGTCGGCGACAAATCCTGGAATCTCGGGGGAATGGACGAAAGCGTGACGATCAGACGAGATGGGTTGAAAGGCATGAAAAGGAGAAAAGTCAGTCATCTGGCTGCCAGCAATCGAAAGCGACAGGCGGTCGGAAATTGTCCTTGAAATTAGAAGCTAACGATTACGGTGCACCAGTTTCTACATATAAATTTTCGTAAGAATCCGCCGCCGATCACGGCAGGCCGCATGCCTTGCCGCGAATTTCGTTCGGTCCTTTGGAACCGATTTCGGTGAATGCCATCTTTGGGCGGGTGCTGGCCGCTTCAGGCAGCGGATCTTCACGAACGGACATTCAGGTCGGTACGGGTATCATCGTGATGTGGCCCGTTGGCAGCAACGAAATTCGAAAAGAGCGGATCTCTCCTCTCTTCGTTGCGACCATTCAGCCTGATCACTCGGAAGATGGTTGGATCGGCACGAACGGCAATCCGCCGATGGCGCATCCGGTCAGGATCATGTCAGAATTCGTTGTTCTTTTACCGCCGAGGACGGCCGGAGGCTGGAATGCGATTGCTGGTCATCGAGGACCATCGGGCCATGCGCGACGTGATTGCGAATTATTTCCGTGATCGTGGTTTCGCCGCTGCCGCGGCGGGACGCGGCGAGGATGCACTCGCTGCGGCTGCTACGGTCGCATATGACGCGGTTATGCGGTTAAGTCTCCGCACGAGATCATAGGAAGGCGATCGGCCGTGCTGGTCTGGGTAATAGGGATCGGGTTCGCGTTGTTGTTGTTCGCCGCAAGCCCCAGACATGCTATTGCCGCCGCGCTTGTCGTGACGTTGTCATTAAGCGCTGTGTATCTGTATTTTAGATATTTATCACAAGTCGAAGCGGAGAATCGAAGGAATCTGATAACTGATATAACCTATGATCCTGGCAAATGTCCGGATGATGCTCCTCTGTATTTCTTATTCAAGAACCTGAGCAATCGAAGCGTTGAAAGCATCTCGTTCCAGATCAAAGCTTATCAAAATCATTCAAATGAGTTGAAAAGCGGCGGGGTTCACACGCTTAGCAAGCTGATTGCCCCCTCGCAAATTTATACATCTTGTTTGCCGCTCCCATCCGACATCTCGACGACTGCCGAACTGGACACGCTTCGCTGGACTACCAGTATTTTCCTGGTGATCTGGCGATAGCAAGAAAGTTAATATTTTCAATGATATATCGATTGATGCTGGATAAACCGACGAGCCACCTTTCGTGAGCCATTCCCGGCCTGAGCTACCAATAGGAACCGTTACCGAGGCTTGGTGCCAGGCGAGCGCCCCATGGGCAAATCGACGAGATTCGCCGACGCCAGCAGCCGCAGTGGTTGCGGCGATACGATCGCACTCGCGATTGATATGCAACACCATCACTACGCGCTCGTCAGCATCAGGTCAGAATTCGTTGTTCTTTTATCGCCGAAAGCGGTCGGAGGCTGGAATGCGGTTGCTGATCATCGAGGACCATCGGGCCATGCGCGACATGATCGCGAATTATTTCCGTGATCGTGGTTTCGCCGCGGACGCAGTGGGACGCGGCGAGGATGCGCTCGCTGCAGCCGCTACGGTCGCATATGACGCGGTTATCATCGATCTCGGGCTTCCGGACATGGATGGGATGGAGGTGCTGCGCCGGCTGAGATCGGAGGTGGGAATCGATGTCCCCGCCTTGATCGTAACGGCAAGGGATAGCGTGAGGGATCGCATCAGCGGGCTTGACGCCGGAGCCGACGATTACGTCCTGAAGCCGTTCGATATTACCGAACTCGAGGCGCGGCTGCGCGCGGTTCTCAGGCGCCCCGGAAGCCGCGAGGAGCTCTTTCGCTTATACGGCGATGTGCGTTTCGATCCGGCTTCCCGCACAGCTTCTATCGCCGGCACACCCCTTGGCCTGACCCGGCGGGAAGTGGCGGTGCTTGAGACACTCGTGAGCGCCTCGGGCCGCACCGTCGTCAAGGATATGCTGGAAGACCAGCTCTATGGCTTCGACCAAGCGGTGAGCGGGAATGCGGTCGAGGCCGCGATCTCGCGGCTAAGGCGCAAGCTCGCGGCAGCAGGATCGAATGTGCGCGTCGAGGCCGTGCGCGGCATTGGCTATCGGCTTCGCACTGGGGAGCGCTGTTGAAATGACACGTGAAAGCTTGCGCGGTCGCCTCGTCATCTCGATGCTTTTCGTATTCGCTCTCGGACTTGCCGTGTCCTTCATGCTGCATCGCGAGGAGGGCCCAATTCCGGAGCCGTACCAGGACATTCTGGTGCTGATCTCGTCCTCGGTATTTGCGGCGGTCATCAGCTGGATCATCAGTGCCTGGAGCTTGCGCCATCTGGCCTCGGCATCACGTGAGGCGTCAAATGTCGGCCCCGCAAATCCGAATGTGCGCATCGCAACGAAGCGTTTACCCCAGGAAATCAGGCCGCTGGTGACAGCCTTCAACGGAGCGCTCAACCGTCTGTCGGAAGCCTATGAGATGGAACGGCGCTTCG
>SCRB01000382.1 GCA_004299545.1 Rhizobiaceae bacterium | reverse complement strand
GCGCCGGCGATCGCGCAGGCAGGTCTTGCACCGGATCGCGTCATCCATGTCGAGGCGGGAGACGAGAAAGCGGTTCTGGCCTGTTTCGAGGAAGGTTTGCGACACGGCGGGCTGGGTGCCGTCATCGGCGAGGTGGCGCATTTGTCGATGACGGCCTCGCGGCGTCTGCAACTCGCAGCCGAAGCCACGCGCACGATCGGCCTCGCCGTTCGCCGCTGGCGCCGCCAGACCGAAGCGGGTGATTTCGGACAGCCGACCGCGAGTGCCACACGCTTGCGCGTTTCCGCTCTCCCGTCTGTCCCCTTGCCCGTTCCGGGGCTCGGCCGCGCCCGCTGGCTGGTCGAATTGATCCGCGCCAAAGCGGGGGAAAGTGCAGATTTCGAAGTGGAGGCTTGCGACGCCAAGGGTTGTATCGCTCTTCCTTCCAAGGTGGCCAACAGATCGCCTCAGAAGGAAGTCTGGCGACGCGTCGCCTCCGCCTGAGGCGCCGCTCGTCCTTGCTGGCCATACCGGTCGGCGCCGGCAGATCACCGCCATCGACGCCAACGCCCGGGCGCTCGGCGTCAGCGTCGGCATGACTGTGGCCAAGGCGCAGGCGCTGATGCCGGGGCTTGTCGTCCGCAATGCCGATCCGGTTGCCGATGCCGAAGGCCTCGACAAGCTCGCTCTCTGGGCGCTGCGGCACATTTCGCCGGTGGTGATGCCCGATCCCCCTGACGGGCTGGTGATCGACACGACAGGCGCTGATCATCTGCATGGCGGTGAAGAAGCCATGCTGGAAACCATCGTGCGTAAATTTGCGCAGTCTGGCGTCGAGGCACACGCGGCGATCGCCGACAGCTGGGGCGCGGCCCATGCTGCCGCACGTTTCCTCGGCCGGCGCACGCTGGTAGTGCCGGAGTGCCAGGACGCGTCCATGTTGCGTCCACTGCCGCTTGCTGCCCTGCGGCTTGATGGCGACACCGTGGCCAGCCTGCGTACGCTCGGCTTTGAGACGATCGGGGATCTGATCGATCAGCCGCGCGCACCGCTGGCCTTGCGGTTTGGCCCCGAGATCGGCCGGCGGCTTGATCAGGCGCTCGGCCGTCTTGCGGAACCTATCGATCCGGTTCGCACCCCAGAACTGGTCGAGGTTCGCCGCGTCTTCGGCGAGCCGATCGGCGCTCCCGAGACGATCGCGCGCTATATTGGCAAACTGGTCGAAGCACTGTGCGCCCAACTCGACCAGCGCGGCCTTGGCGCGCGACAGCTCGACCTGCTGTTCCATCGTGTCGACAACACGCTTCAGATCATCCGTGTCGGCACAGCCCAGCCGGTGCGCGACGTCCGACGCCTGACCCGTCTGCTCCACGACAGAATAGAGACCATCGATCCCGGCTTCGGCATCGAGATCATGGTGCTGACGACGATCTCGGTCGAGCCGCTGAAGGACAGGCAGACGATCTCCTCGCTGGTCGAAGCGCTGGAGCCCGATGTCTCGGACCTCATCGACGCGCTTGCCAACCGCATTGGCGAGAACCGGCTGTGCCGCTTCGTACCCGTTCAGAGCGATGTGCCCGAACGTTCCGTAGCGCGCGTGCCGCCGCTCGCGCCCGAGACCGGCGCGACCTGGGAGAGCGACTGGC
>SCRB01000381.1 GCA_004299545.1 Rhizobiaceae bacterium | reverse complement strand
GGTGCCGACGATGCGGCGGCGCCCGCCCATGACAAGGTCCGGTGTACGTGTCTCGACCAACCAGGCAGGGAGCCGCCTTCCGAGACCAGCCAGACGGGCACGCCGAGCGCGCCCAGGCTTCTGGCCAGGGCAAGCGTTCCGTGTGCGCCGCCGACGATCATGACACCCGGTTTGCTCAATACGATACCTCGACACCGCCCGATCGGTCGCCGCGCTTCGTGGGTGATTGGCAGTAGCAGTCCTTTATGAAGAATTCGATGATGACGAGATCGTGCCGCACCCGTCCCGCCCGGCCCGAAAGGCTTTATCCTCCTGTTTCCAAGCATGTCGTTATCCCGAAACGCCGCACACCTTCGGGCGACATGTTTTGGGCCGTACCTGTTCCCATTCGGGAGGAAGTTGCATAAGAAGATCACCGAACTTCCAGCAGGGATGAAGCGGCATTGGACTGGCCGTCATTATTTTTCGGATTTGCGGCGCTGGTTTGTGCCTACCTCTTTTTGCCCGGCGGACAGCGGCAGATCCGGAAAGGCAACCGGGGTGCGTGGGGAGCATTTCTGATCGTGCTCGCCCTGACAGGCACGGCCGCTCTGATACCGATCGCGCTTCCCCGCATCATCACTTCCTGCGCGTCGGAGAAAGCCTGTAAAAGCTGGGTGAAGGTCCTGATTTTGCGAATAAGCGACAGCTGAGGAAAACAATGCCGGCGAAAGCAGGGAAGCCTCTCGATCAGGCCGTCCGGCGTGCAGCCTACATCTGGTCGGAAGCCCATCCGCGGTAGCCGAGCGCCTCGGAAATTCCGCGCGCGGCCTCGCGCAAGGCGCGCTCGATCTGCGGCAATTGGGGATTGCTTTGCTCGAAAACGCTGGCGTGTCCGGTCACGTTGATGGCAGCCACGGCCTTGCCCTGGTAATCATAGACCGGCACCGCCGCGGAGCCGATCTCGGGTTCGAAATTCGCCATGCTCCACGCTATTCCCCTGGCCCTGTCCTCGGCAAGCTGCGCTTCCAGTTCGGGCAAGGTCGTGCGGGTCTTCGCTGTGAAGGCCGGAAGTTCGATGTTGCCGTAAAGCGCGTGGAGGGCCTCGCGCGGCATTTGCGCAAGCAAGATGCGCCCGATCGTGGTCGCATGGGCAGGCAGATGCGTCCCTTCGCGCACATTGCTCGCCAGGTGGGAGTTCGGCGTTTGGCGAACCAGATAGACGATCTCGCGGCCTTCGAGGACACCGAGGTGGGAGGAAAGATTCAATTCGCGGACAAGATCGACCAGGAACGGCCGCGACACCTGAACCACGCCGCGCTCGTTGAGTGCTTCATAGGCGAGCGCGATCAAACCCGTGCCCAGGCGGTAACCGCCGCCGTCCGCGATCTCCTCGATCATGCCTTCGTCGCGCAGGGTAGCGATCAGCCGGATCATGGTCGTGCGGTTGATGCCGAGCGCCTTGGAAGCCTTGCTCATGCCGCGGCAACGGTTGCCGGCCGCGATATAGCGCAGGACGGCTATGGCGCGGATCACGGGTGGAACGGAGTAGACAGGCCCCGTGTTTTCGACCTGCTGATCCAACGGCCGCTCCTCGGTTTGCCTTGGTTAGGGGTACATATGCGAACAGTTCGCGCAATATAGAACGTATTCGGGCGGTTTCAACCGATCCGGCGGCAGCAGCGATGTTGCTATGTTCTCGCTGTGTGTTTCACCCGCCAGAACTGGTTGAAACATGCCATGGCGTGAGCCATGCCCTGAGACGGCCGATGATCGCATAGAGGACGAGGCCGAGCAGCGTCAGCAGGACGATGACGGCGAACAGGTCCGGCACGGCAAGGTTCTGCAGATATGACACGGCAAGAAAGCCGAGCCCTTCATTGCCGCCGATGAATTCCCCGACGATGGCGCCGATCATGGCAAGCACCACCGCGACCTCCATGCCCGTCAGGATCACCGGCAGGGCTGTCGGCAGTTCCAGCATGACGAAGCGCTGCATCGGCCGTGCCTGCAGGATCACCATGACGTCGCGGTCGCCCGGTTCGATCGACTTGAAGGCGACGAGCGCATTGGAAAAGACAGGGAAGAAGGCGAGGGCGGCGGAAATGACGATCTTCGATTCCAGCCCGAAACCGAACCAGAGGATGAAGAGAGGCGCGAGCGCGATCTTCGGGATCAGCTGGAAGACGATAATGAAGGGCTTGGCTGCCCATTCGACCGGCGGTATGCGCGCCATGACGAAGCCGAGGAACACGCCGAGGAAGACGGCGATGACGAAGCCGGAAACGGTTTCGGTGGCTGTGACCAGCACATGCGACCACAGCTTCGGATCGAACACCATTTTCGACAGCGCCGCGACGATCGCTTCGGGCGGCGGCAGGACGAATGCGGAGACGGCGGCCGTATGGACGTAGAGCGACCATGCGACGAGGAAGACGACGACCGAGGCGGCCGGCAGCAGAAGGCGCTGGTTCCTGGGGCTCATGCGGCGGCTCCCGTCAAAAGATGGCGCAAATGGCCCACCATGTCCTGGAACTCCAGCCGGCGTTGCAGGTCGAGATCACGGGGGCGCTCGAAAGGCATTTCGACGATATTGGTGATGCGTGCTGGCCGCGGTGCGAGCACCACGACGCTGTCCGAAAGGAACGCCGCCTCGTTGATCGAATGAGTGACGAGAATGGTCGTCACCTTCGCCCGCGCGCAGACGTCCATCAGTTCGACGTTGAGTGCGTCGCGCGTCATGGCGTCAAGTGCGCCGAACGGCTCGTCGAGCAGCAGCACTTCGGGATCGGTGACGAGCGCCCGCGCCAGCGACGCCCTCTGGCGCATGCCGCCGGAGAGCGCGGTCGGCCGATGGTTCTCGAAGCCCTTGAGACCGACGGTCGCGCAGATCTCGTGGGCGCGCGCCTGGCGCTTGGCGCGCTCGACGCCCGCGATGCGCAGTGGGAGGGCGACGTTTTCCGCCACTGTGAACCACGGAAACAGTCGCGCTTCCTGGAACATCATCGAGATCGGCCGCGTCGCCGTGGTCGAGCGCACCGCGCCGGACCAGACCGACTTGCCACGTACTTCGACGCTGCCGGCGCTTGGAATCTCCAGTCCTGCAATGATCCTGAGAAGCGTTGTCTTGCCACAGCCCGACGGCCCGAGCAGCGAGATAAATTCACCGTGGCTGATTTCGAGATTGGCGTCAGTGACGGCGGCAACGGCAGCGCCTCCGCTGCCGAAGATCTTGCTCAGGCCGCTTATCCGGATATCGGAGCGGGATGGAGGCATATCGAGCCCCATCAGTGAAGTGCCTTATCGAGAAGATCGTTCGTGTAAAGCGTCTTCGGGTCGGGCGCCGATTTGATCATGCCGGCGTCGTGCAGCGTCGTGACCGCGGCGGCCCAGACGTCCGGAACGTTGCGCAACAGGTTGTCGTTGCCTTTCGCTATCCAGTTCTGAGCATTTTCCGAGAGGTTGGTTTCTGCCGTCTTCATGTCGTTCAGCCCCGGCATGGTGTATTTCGCCGTGATCGTCTTGATGATCGGCTGCAGGTCCTTCGCCGTGGCGATCTCGAGGGCGGAGCGATGCGTGGCCTTGAGGAAGGCGACATATTTGTCGGCGTTTGCGGAGATGTCCTTTTCCTGCGCGACATAAACCTGGCCGGGCATCCCGTCATCCATGGGAATGGCGAAGACATCCTTGCGCACGGCTTTCGCCTTGACCATGGAGGAGGTGTTGCCGATGAATGCGCCGGCACGTCCAGCCTCGATCAGCGCGAAGGACGCGGCGCTGTCGGCGACCTTGACCTTGTTCACCTTGTCCGTCGCCAGGTTGCCCTTGCGCATCATCAGGTTGAGGGTCCCTTCCATCGAGCCGCCGAGCGAGGCCATGCCGACCGTCCGGCCGACCAGATCGGCGACGCTTTTCACCGGGTTCTTGGTCGAGGAGATAATGTAGAAGGGCGACAGTTGGGCGATGGTGGCGATCGAAATCAACGGCGCGTCATGGTCCACCCTGGAAATGAGATAATTGGTGCCGCCGGTTCGCCCGGAATCCATCTGTCCGGCCAGGACCATCTGCGCGGCCATTGCCGCACCGTTCGCCGCCTGTGTCTCCACCGTCAGCCCGACATCCTTGTAGTAGCCGGCCGCGTTGGCATAGAGAACCGGCGCGAAGGAGAGTGAAAATGTAAACGGTGTGATGAAATGGAAATCGGTTTCTTTCGCCGACGCGCTTTTCCCCGCGCAGAGAAAGAAAATGGAACCGGCGGACGCAGCGAGAAAATCCCGGCGCTTCAGGATCAGGTTGGTCATTCTTGTCATTCCTCCTTTTGTTTTCGGGTACCAGTGGTTTGAAACCGGTATTCACTTTTCCGGATCATGCTCCAGCCTGCCGGGCATTCCGGCGGCGGATAAACGATACAAGCCGACCGCGCGAGACGCTAAATCCCCGCGCGGCCGGCATGTCATTCAATTGAAGCGGCGGTCAGGCCTTTTCGAATACGACAGTCTCCGGTTTCTCCGAACCTACCACATACCAGACGGTTGCCGCACCGGCGCCGTTGTTACGGAACCAGTGCTTGCGGCCGGCAGGTGTCTTGACGAGGTCGCGCGGTCCCAGTTCAATCTCGACCTTCTCGCCGGCGTCTTCCCAGCCGACCGTCAGCGAACCTTCGAGCACAAGGAAAGCGTCTTCGACATCGCGCGTGAAAGGCTTGACGCCGACGCGCGAGGGAATGCCCAGCATCTCCTTGCGGCAAGTATCGCTTTCAATGCCGCCGGGGCCGACATAGACCTTGCGCGTGAAGCCGGCTGGATCCCAGTGCGTCGGCTGTTCCGAATGACGGACGACGTAGCGCGCCATCAGTTTTTGCAAGGGATGCGAACCGTTCGGATCGTAGGAAAGCGTCTTGCCGGGGGCGGCGCCGAAGCTGCGCGCGAGTTTCGCGGGGTGCTCCTTGGGATGATAATGGTAGACGGGCGGCAGCGGCTTGCCGACATCGACGGAGATCGTCATCAGGACCGGCTCGACGCCGTCGACGCGGAAGCCGTGGCCGATCTCGCGCGCGTTCAGGATCATGTCCTTGGGGCCGAGATTGACCTCGACGACTTCGCCGTCCTTTTCCCAGCCGACGATGAGCGCGCCGTCGATAATCAGGAAGCTTTCCTCGATCTCATGGCTGTGGCAGGCGGCGTATTTGCCGGGCTGCTTGTAGATGAGCGACAGCGTGAAGTGGTCGGGCTTCAGCGTCGTGTTGTCGCCGACCTTGGGCGAGCCGCCGGCGCCGATATAGCGCATCTGGGCACGGGACAGGTCGGGGAAGCCGATATTGGAGGGAAACGCCTCCCAGTCGAACTTCTTGTCGGTGAAGCGGCCGGTATGCGCTTTGATGTCTTCGGCGAGCGCCGACCTGGGCGTGGCATGCAAAGTCATGGTGCATCTCTCCGGTTGATTGTGGGAAGGCGATGGGCGACAAGTAAAGAAGGCTTGTTTTGCCGTCGATGGGCTGTTTTACTGGCAAAACGTTGCTCTCGAGGGCCGGCAATGGCCGACAAATTCCCCATGCCTGCTTCCGCCGATGCCGAGGACCGCTATCTTGTTCCCGGCCTCGTGCGCGGGTTGTCGGCGCTGCAATGCTTTACCCCCGAGGCGCCGCGCCTCGGGTTGACGGAAATCGCGGAGCGGCTCGGGGTCAGCCGCTCGGCCGCTTTCCGGACGGTATACACGCTGACGCAGATGGGGTGCTTGTTGCATGACGCCCGTTCCAACCGCTATGCGCTCGGCCCCGGCGTGCTGCGGCTCGGCTATGGCTATCTGGCTACGCGCCAGATGGTCGAACTGGCCCAGCCGGAACTGGAGCGCCTGCGCGACCGGACGGGATGGTCAACCCATATGGGCGTCCTCGACGGCACCTCCGTCCTTTATATCCTGAGAGCGCCCGCGCATAGCGCCGATGCCAGCATCGTGCATGTCGGGAGCAGGCTGCCGGTGCAAACGACGACCATGGGCCGCGTTCTCCTCGCTGATTTGAGCGACGACGAATTGACGGAACTTCATCGTCGCGACCGTCAACAGGACGGCCGGCTGGCAGGAACGGGTTTGCGCGAGTGGCTTGCTCATGGGCGGCTGGGCCGAGGCGAGGCGGTCATTGTCCATGCGGGAGACTTCGAAGCCAGGATCGCGTCCGCTGCGGCACCCGTCCGCGACCGGAGCGGCCGCGTCGTCGCGGCGATCAGCATCACCACGCGGATCGACCGCGCGCCGACGGCCGGACCGGACGAGACGCTGCGGGCGGACCTGATCGATACCGCCCGGCGTATTTCCTTCCTTCTCGGCTGGACTGGCTAAGGGCCGATCATTCGCCGGATCATAGGCGCCAAACCTCTCTACTGCGTAATTCCACATAATATTCAAATGTTTATCGGTCGCGGCCGTATCCGCCGCGACGCGGAATGCGCGTCTGTTGACAAGGGGTAAAGTTTTCGGCATGATAACTTATGAACATTATGTTCATATATGAACGTATATTGCTTGAACGGCAGGGAGGCTCGGATGGCGGAACATTCGGACAAGGACGCGCTCAGGGACAGCCTGTTCCCGGATTTGGCGCATCAGTCGCTCGGCCGCGCCCTGACGCCTGAAGAGGCTGCGCTGGCGGAGGCGCTCAGCGCCGTTTACGCCAAAGGAACGCATGATTTCGCCGCCGTCGCGGAGGCCTTGACCCAGGGAAAGGTCGTTGCGCCGCTCTCGCGCCGGACCGACTGGACCGAAGCGCTGCTCGCGGAGGAACTGGCCGCGGTCAACGCCGATCTCGATGCCGCTTACGAGGCCAACGGCTATGGTGCTTGAGTTCCGTTCGGTCACGAAGGAATTCACAGGCCGTTCCGGCGATTTCCTGACGGCTGTCAAGGATGTCAGCCTCGGCGTGAAGGAAGGCGAATTCGTTTCCGTGGTCGGGCCGTCGGGATGCGGCAAATCCACCTTGCTCAGCATGACCGCCGGCCTCTACCAGCCGACGCGCGGCGAGGTTCTGGTCAGCGACCGGCCGGTGACGGGACCGAACGCCCATGTCGGCTTCATGCTGCAGAAAGACCTGCTTCTGCCCTGGCGCAACATCGTCGAGAACGTCGAGTTCGGGCTGGAGGCGCGCGGCGTGGCCAAAGCCGAGCGGCGCGACCGCGCCACAGCGGAAATGCGGCGCTGCCATCTCGAAGGATTTGAGAACCACTATCCCTATCAGCTTTCGGGCGGCATGCGGCAGCGCGCGGCGCTGGCGCGTACGCTCGCCATAGATCCTGAGATCATCCTGCTCGACGAGCCGTTTTCGGCGCTCGACGCGCAGACCAAGCTGATCCTGCAGAACAGCTTCGCCGGCACCATCGCCGAGAGCGCGAAGACAACGCTTCTCATCACGCACGACCTCTCCGAGGCAGTGCTGATGTCCGACCGGATCGTCGTGCTGTCCGAGCGGCCGGGCAGCATCGTGGCCGAGATCGCCATCGATCTCCCGCATCGCGACCAGCCGCTCAAGCGGCGCGTCATGCCGGAGGTCAACGACTATGCGGCGCAGATCTTCAGGCATCTGCGGCTCGAGGAGAAAGCGGCCTGACCGGCCGGAATCAACGTCAGTAAAAAACAAATCCAGGGGAACAGAATGAAACGCTTGCTTTTGAACGCTCTCGTCGCCGCAGCGCTCGTGCTTTCCGCAGGTGCCGCTTCGGCCGCCGAGAAAGTCACCTATCTCTTCCCGGCGCCGGATTTCCTTCCCGCCTTCGCGCCCTTCCAGCTTGCCCTGCACAAAGGCTATTTCAAGGATGCCGGCCTCGACGTGACGTTCCGCGTCGGCAAAGGCGGCGCCGACGTGGCGACGCAGGTTGCCGTCGGCAATGCCGATCTCGGCGGCGGCATTGGCGACACGCCGATCATCGTGCGCGCCAACGGCCTCAAGATCCGCGGCGTGGCGCTTCTCGGCGGCCGCGGCCTGACGCAGCTTGCCTGGCGCGAGGACAGCGGCATCAAGGGTCCGGCCGACCTGAAGGGCAAGGCGATCGGCGTGCTCTCCTTCCAGGATACGACCTACTACAACCTTCTCGGCGTGCTCGCCTCGGCGGGGCTGAAGAAATCCGACGTCAATATCGAGGCGGTCGGCGCCGGCGGCATCATCCAGCTGACGATCGCCGGCAAGCTGCAGGCGATGTCGGCCGTTCCCGAATGGATCGCCGCCGTCGAGGGTGCCGGCGTCAAGCTCGGCCAGATGCCGGTCGACAAGGTCTTTCCCGCCATGGCGCAGGCGATCATCGCCTCCGACAAGACGGTGAAGGATCGCCCGAAGATGGTGAAGGGCTTCGTCGGCGCGGTGCTGCACGCCATCCGCGACATCGAAACCGATCCCGCCAAGGCGGCGAAAGACTACGTTTCGTTCCTGCCGCAGCACAAGGGCAAGGAGGCCCAGATCGAGGGAATCCTGCGCGCCTATGACAAGGAAGTCTATCCCGAAGCCAAAGGCGAGCCCCTCGGCTCCTTCGATCCCGCGCGGATCGCCAAGGTACAGAAATTCTATCTCGATGCCGGCATCGTCCGTACGGCGGTTCCGGTGGACGACCTCTATACCAACGCGTTCGTCAAATGAGCGGGGCCGTTGCGACCAAGGCCGGAGCAGCAGCCGTGACGGAGGCGCGGAAAGCATCGGCGCGGCCCGCCGCGGCGATGCAGAAGAGCGTCCTTCTGGCGAGCCTGGCACTTCTTCTCGCCGCCCTCCTTGCCTGGCAGT
>SCRB01000043.1 GCA_004299545.1 Rhizobiaceae bacterium | reverse complement strand
CCGGCGGAGAAAGGAGCGAACCGCCGGTGCGTTGGACGCCGCCGCTCGTGAAGCTGACATTTGCCTATGGCGTCTTCGGCTTCGGCTACATCGTCACCGCCACGTTCCTCGTCGCCATCGTCCGTCATCTGCAAAGCGGCGGCCTGTTCGAATCGATCGTCTGGCTGGTGACGGGGCTCGCCGCGATCCCCTCGCTCTTCCTCTGGCAGCGCCTCACCGTGCGGATGGGGCATGCGAAGACCTTTGCGGCCGGCGCGATCATCGAAGGCATCGGGGTCGTCGCCAGCGTGTCGGTCGGCGGCATTGCCGGTCCCCTCATCGGCGGCCTGCTTCTTGGCGGAACCTTCATCGCGATCACGGCGATCGGCCTTCAGGCGGGAAGGCTCCTCGCCGGTGCCGCGCCTCGCCGGGTGCTCGCCCTCATGACGGCCGCCTTCGGTGTCGGACAGATCATCGGGCCGATCGTGGCCGGCACCCTGGCCGATTCGACCGGCAGTTTCTTCCTGCCTTCGCTCTTGGCCGCGGCAGCGTTGCTGGTGTCCGGTTTCGCCGCGTTTTCCGCGCGCAACCAGATGTCAGCTGTGATAGCCGCGCGCTGAGCGGGGCCTTACCCGTTCCCCTTCGCATATCTTTCGCGATTTTCTTTCCGCCGCATTTGTGACTTCATGCGCCGCGATTGAATGCAGGCAGCCTTGGCGTCTCAGGATCATTACCCGAATGTTTGTTTCCTTTTTTCCGCAGCCAAAAGCATTTTTCACCTCCGCGATCGTCTGGAGCATCGTCGTCGTGCTGTTCTGGTTCTTCGGCGGCGAGCAGTTGGGGGCCTTTTTCGGCCTGCCGCCCGCGGCACCGGGCAGCGCGCCGATCATCGGCGTCACCGTATTCTGGTCGAAACCCTATCTGTGGTTCTACATCTACTTCGCCGCCGCAGTGCTGATCTTCTATGCCTTCTGGGCGATCTACAGGCCACATCCATGGCAGAACTGGTCGATCCTCGGGTCGGCCTTCATCCTGTTCACCACCAATTTCTCGGTGCAGGTGAGCGTCGCGCTCAACGAATGGCGCGGCCCGTTCTTCGATCTCATCCAGAAAGCCGTTACACCGCCGCCGGGCTCGGTCCAGCCCATCGCGCTTTTCAAGGGCCTCTGGGTGTTCCTGGTCATCGCCTCGATGTGGATCGTCGTCTATGTGATCACGCGTTTCTTCGTCAGCCACTACATCTTCCGCTGGCGCACCGCCATGAACGACTACTACATGGCGCACTGGGAGCGGCTGCGCCACATCGAGGGAGCCTCGCAGCGTGTACAAGAAGACACGATGCGGTTTTCATCATCGGTCGAGGACCTCGGCACCAGCCTTGTCGAGTCGCTGATGACGCTCATCGCCTTCGTGCCGCTTCTGGCGCAGCTTTCGCACCATGTCACTGCCATGCCCCTCATCGGCCACGTCCCCTATTCGCTCGTCATCGCGGCCATTCTCTGGTCGCTCTTCGGCACCGTTCTGCTTGCCGTCGTCGGCATCAAGCTGCCGGGCCTCGAATTCCGCAACCAGCGGGTGGAAGCCGCCTACCGCAAGGAACTGGTCTATGGCGAGGACGACGATGGCCACGCCCAGCCGATGACCGTGAGGGAGCTTTTCAGCCATGTTCGCCGGAACTATTTCCGCCTTTATTTCCACTATGCCTATTTCAACATCGCCCGCTCGTTCTATATTCAGGCCGATGCCGTTTTCGCCTATTTCATTCTCGTGCCCACGATTGCGGCCGGGCGCATCACTTTCGGCATCCTGCAGCAGATCCTGACAGCCTTCACCCAGGTCAGTTCATCCTTCCAGTACCTTGTCAATTCATGGCCTGCGATCGTCACGCTGCTGTCCATCTACAAGCGTCTGCGCGCCTTCGAGGCGACGCTCGGCGGAAAGGAACTGCCCGGGCTCGATATCCGCTTTCTCAACCGCGAGGCCGATGACCCCGATCCGGCATGACGGTCCTCGCCTCATGCGATTTTGCCGCTTGCCCCTTCCAAACGGATGGAATTCGGCTAAAAGGCTCCGGCTAGCGTGGATGTGCGGCGGCAAGAACAGAAAAATGCCGCCTTCCACATCGAGACCCTGATGCGAGAGCGTGGCAACCGCGTCGTTTTAGGGATATGGGCGTCTTTCGCCTGGAAAACGGTTGGGCCGGATGTCGGACGAGTCATTTTTTCGCGAAGTTACCGACGAACTGCGGCAGGATAAGGCGAAAGCCTTCCTGTCGAAATATGGGCTGTGGCTGATCGCGATTGCCCTGGTCATAATCGTCGTGACCGTCGGTTTCGTCCTCTATCGGCACTGGGCCACGGAGCGGGCCGATCGATCGGGCGACGTTTTTTCCCAGGCTCTTTCCCTTGCGCAGGACGGCAAGAACGATCAGGCGCTGACCGATCTCGATAAAATAGAGAAGAATGGCTACGGTGCCTATCCGGTGCTCGCCCGGATGCGCGCGGCCACCATTCTTGCCGACAAGGGCGACTTCAAGGGAGCGGTCAAGGCGTTCGACGCCGTCTCCACGGATGGTTCGATCCCTGATTCTGTCCGCGACATCGCCAAACTGCGCGCCGCCTTCATCCTCGTCGATCACGGCACCTATGACGAGGTTTCGGCGCATGTACAGGCCCTGACCTCCGAAACTAACCCGTTGCGCTTTTCCGCACGTGAGGCACTGGGCCTCGCCGCGTGGAAGGCCGGAAAGCTCGACGATGCCCTCAAGCTTTTCCAGGGCCTGGCGACGGAAGAGACCGCCCCCCGCGACCTCAGGGAACGCGCCGATCTCATGTCCGGACTGATTCGCGGTTCGGGCAAAGCGTCGTGATGCGCGATGGGTTTCAGGGCCGCAATCGTTGGTCGGCCGAATGTCGGCAAGTCGACGCTTTTCAACCGGCTGGCAGGGCGTAAGCTCGCGCTTGTCGACGACCTGCCGGGTGTCACGCGCGACCGCCGCATTCATCCGGCGAAGCTCTACGATCTGAAATTCGACGTCATCGATACGGCCGGACTGGAGGAATCGCCGGCTGCCAGCCTCGAAGGCCGCATGCGCGCCCAGACCGAAGCGGCGATCGCCGAGGCCGATCTTGTGTTTTTCCTCATCGATTCAAAGGCCGGGATCGTTCCCGGCGACCGGACGTTCGCGGATATGGTGCGGCGTTCCGGCAAACCGGTCGTTCTCGTCGCCAACAAGGCCGAGGCGCGCGGCGCCGGGAGCGGAATGCTGGAAGCATGGGAACTGGGCCTTGGCGAACCCATCCCGATCTCGGCCGAACACGGGCAGGGAATGCCGGACCTGCGGGAGGCTGTCATTGCCGCATTGGGCGAGGCGGTCGCCCTCGATGAGGAGCAGGAGTCCGAAGCGGAAACGCCACTCGTCGGCGACGACATAGCCGATCCCGATGACGAGGCGCTGGCATACGACACGACCAAGCCCCTGCGCGTCGCCGTGGTCGGCCGCCCCAATGCCGGCAAATCGACGCTGGTCAACGCGTTCCTCGGCGAGGAACGGCTCCTGACGGGGCCGGAGGCCGGCATCACCCGTGATTCGATTTCGGTCGAATGGGAGTGGCAAGGCCGCACGATCAAGCTTTTCGACACGGCCGGCCTGCGGCGCAAGGCACGGGTGCAGGGAAAGCTGGAAAAGCTTTCCGTCGCCGATGCGCTGCGCGCCATCCGCTTCGCCGAAGTGGTCGTCATCCTGCTCGACGCGACGATCCCCTTCGAGAAGCAGGATCTGCAGATCGCCGATCTGATCGCCCGCGAGGGCCGCGCACCGGTTATAGCCTTCAACAAATGGGATCTGGTCGAAGCGCCGCAGCAAACCCTCGCCGAATTGCGGGAAAAGGCGGAACGCCTGCTGCCGCAGGTGCGCGGCATCCGTGCCGTGCCGGTTTCGGCGGAGACCGGTCGTGGCCTCGATAAGCTGATGCAGGCTGTGATCGGGACGCATCGCATCTGGAACAGCCGCATTTCGACGGGCCGGCTGAACCGCTGGCTCGAAACCGTCCTCGCACACCACCCGCCGCCGGCAGTCGCCGGGCGCAGGCTGAAGATCAAATACGTCACCCAGGTCAAGACGCGGCCGCCGGGTTTCGTACTCTCCTGTTCGCGCCCCGAGGCGATGCCGGCCTCCTATGTCCGTTATCTCGTCAACGCGCTTCGCGACGACTTCGACATGCCGGGCATTCCGATCCGCATGACGCTGAGGGCGCCGGACAATCCCTATGCGGGAAAGGCCCGAAAGCGCGGCTGAAGCGGGACGGCCGGTCGATCGTCTCCGGCCGTGACTTTCCTTCGTCCAGAATTTTTCTGCCGATGACGATACGTCATTCGCCCGCGCCGCAATGACGACAAAGAACAGCCTTTGAGAACGAGGCGTTAACGGTCCATCAAGGTTAACGCTTCATCTTTCCTTCCAGTCGAATTGTCGCGTTCTGGAGAGTCTCGTGCGTCGTCGTAACGTCGAGCGGTTCGCCCGCATTGCGGTCCGCGAGCGCTCTTTTGTTGCCCCCCTCGTCTTCGGCCTGGCGATCTGGATCGGTTTTCCGACCCATGTCGCCCGCCAGGAT
>SCRB01000380.1 GCA_004299545.1 Rhizobiaceae bacterium | reverse complement strand
ATCGCAACGTCATCCGGCTCGAACCACCGCTGGTCTGCGAAAAGCAGCATGTCGATCACTTCATCGATGCCTGCAACAATCTCCTTTCCCGAGGAATCGTCGGCATCGTCAGGGATTTCGTGAAAAGTCAGGTCAAATAGTTCCCGACCCAGCCTCCGGATGACGAACCTGCCGATCGGCCGCGTCGTTTTCCCGACGTGAAAAGCCACGCCCTTGCTCTTGCGGTTATCAGCCCGCTTTGACAAAAGGGCGACGTTGCATACGTATCAGCTGTTTTCCTCAGGACGGTGGCATGGCCAAAAGCGTTGTTTCGGGACTTGACCGTATTCTCACCCTCGAACTCGTCCGCGTGACGGAACGGGCGGCGGTTGCTGCCGCGCGTCTGCGGGGGCGTGGCGACGAGAAGGCCGCCGATCAGGTGGCGGTCGATGCGATGCGCTCCGAATTGAACAGGCTGCCGATCAAAGGCACGGTCGTTATCGGTGAAGGCGAGAGGGACGAAGCGCCGATGCTCTATATCGGCGAGGAGGTTGGCGCTGGCGGCGGACCCGAGGTGGATATCGCGCTCGATCCGCTGGAAGGGACGACGATCTGCGCCAAGAACCTTCCCAATGCGCTTGCGGTCATCTCGATCGCGGAAAAGGGCACTCTGCTTTACGCGCCGGATGTCTATATGGAAAAGATCGCCGTCGGCCCAGGCTATCGGGAAGGCGTGGTGGATCTCGATCTGTCGGCGGCGGAAAACATCGCCAATCTCGCCAAGGCCAAAGGCGTTCCGGTCCACGAGATCACAACCTGTATCCTCGACCGGCCGCGCCATGCCGCGCTGATCGAGGAGGTCCGCGCCACGGGAGCCGCGATCCGGCTGATCGGCGACGGCGACGTGGCAGGCGTGATCCATACCACCGATCCGGAAGAAACGGGCATCGATATCTATCTTGGCACCGGCGGAGCGCCCGAAGGCGTGCTTGCAGCGTCGGCGCTGCGCTGCACGGGCGGACAGATGCAGGGCCGGCTTATCCTCGACACCGAGGAAAAGATCGCACGGGCGGCCCGGATGGGCGTTTCCGATCCGAAGCGTAAATACCGCGAACGGGACATGGCGCGCGGAGATGTCCTCTTCGCGGCGACCGGGGTGACGGACGGCAACCTTCTGTCCGGCGTGAAATTCGGGAAAACGACGATACAGACCCATACCATCGTCATGCGTTCTTCATCCGGCACCGTCCGCGAGATCAAGGCCCGGCACCAGGACATGGACAAGTTCTGACGCTCGACTTGGTGGAAATACGCACACTGCGCACATCTCTGGCGGGCGCGGCCAATAGCGGCGTTTTATCTTCCTTCGCCCGTCCTCTATCTTGAGGCGGAGCAGGGTGGAAAACATGAGTGTGGACAGGCGTTTTTTTCTCGATGTGCGCAAGTCGGCGACAGGACTTGCCTGGGAGCACAGGCTCGACGCGCGCCAGGAGAATATCGCTCTTGCCGTCGCCCAGAACCACGGTATCCCCGACATCGTCGCGAGGGTTCTGGCGGGGCGCGGCATAGGACCCGACGAGGCGCCGGCATTTCTTGATCCAACGCTTCGCACTCTTCTCCCCGACCCGGCGTCTCTGACCGATATGGGCCGGGCAGCGGCGCGCATCGCTGCCGCGATCGCAGGCCGCGAAAGGGTCGCCATCTTCGGCGATTACGACGTCGACGGTGCGGCGTCGTCGGCGCTCCTCAAGCGCTTCCTTTCCCATTACGGGATCGAGGCGGAGATCTATATCCCCGACCGCATCTTCGAGGGCTATGGTCCCAATCCCGACGCCATGCGTGATCTGGTCGTGAGGGGTGCTTCGCTGATCGTTACGGTCGATTGCGGCACCAACAGCGCCCTGTCGATCGATGCCGCGAACGCTGCCGGTGCCGAGGTCGTGGTCCTCGACCATCACCAGCTCGGCGGCTCCCTTCCGTCCGCGGTTGCCGTCGTCAATCCCAATCGCGAGGACGATCTTTCGCGGCAGGGGCATCTTTGCGCCGCCGGCGTCACTTTTCTGGCGCTCGTGCAAACGGTGAAGATATTGCGGGAGAACGGATTTCGGACCGCGGCGCCTGACCTTCTCGGCTTTCTCGATCTCGTCGCGCTGGCGACGGTCTGTGACGTGGTGCCGCTTTCCGGCGTCAACCGTGCCTTTGTGGTCAAAGGGCTCGCCGTGGCACGGCATCTCGGCAATCCGGGCCTTGCAGCGCTGGCCCGGGCCGCCCGCATCGGAGAACCGCTCCGGAGCTTCCATTTTTCCTTCCTTATCGGTCCCCGCATCAATGCCGGCGGCCGTATCGGCGATGCGGCTCTCGGTGCCCGGCTGCTCAGCACGGATGATCCCGGGGAGGCCGAAAGGATTGCCGCGATCCTCGAGCAACTCAACGGGGAGCGGCAGGCGATGGAAAAGACCATGCTGGAGGAGGCGCGCGCCGAAGCGGATGCGGAAATCGCTGCTGGCCGCGGACCTGCCGTGCTCGTGACCGCGAGCGGCAACTGGCATCCCGGAATCGTCGGCCTGATCGCCTCGCGGCTGAAGGATCATGCCAGGCGCCCTGCCTTTGCCATTTCGTTCAACGGCACCGGCATCGGCGCGGGATCGGGGCGCTCCATTCCGGGTTTCGATCTCGGCAGGATGGTGCGGACCGCCGTCGAAGCCGGGCTTCTCGTAAAAGGCGGCGGCCATGCGATGGCGGCGGGTATTACCGTCGAGAAATCAAGGCTGGGCGAACTGCGGGCCTTCTTCGAGGATTTCGCCGCGAGCGACGTGTTTCGCCTGCGGGAAGAGGAAACACTGAAAATCGACGGTGCGTTGACCG
>SCRB01000379.1 GCA_004299545.1 Rhizobiaceae bacterium | reverse complement strand
ATGGTACCGCGCTCGACCGTGAGATGGATGTCGCGGTTGGCATGAACGGCGCCGAAGCTCTTGTTTATCCCGATAAGCTCGATTGCAGCTTCGGCCATTCGGTGATCTGTTCCCGCTTTTTATCGTTTGGTAAAAAATATCATGCCCTTCCGCCATTGCCAATCGCTATGGCGGGTGCCGCGAATACTCTCGGCAATAGCGCGGCGTCTTGTCAATTCGGGGAAGCGTTGGACAGCCTGCCGTTTCGAAGGGTGGTGCCGCGATTCCAAAATCCGTATCATTTCGCTGAAAGTAGGAAGGATTCGCGGCGCCGGAGCCATTCCGGCAAAAATGGGCCGGGCTTGCGACCCCGGCTTGCGAAGGTAGCGAAACGGGCTGGAACAGGGAAAAAGCCGCATGGCCTTGCATGATCTGTCCAGCCGCCTGGGCGTCGGGATACGGCCGCGCCTGCGGCGCATCTGGAAAACGCTGGACCGTATGCTCTTCCTGCGCTTCTGGTTTCCGCAGGTGCCGCTGTTTCTGGCTGCCGCGATTTTCGGAATCCTCGAATTCTCGCCCGTAGCGGCCAGGCTTCTCGGCCTGAACCCGGAGGATTTGCGCACCGCGCTGCAGGACATCCTGGATGCCGGCGTGCTCCATACGCCGCAGGCGGCGGCAGGGGTGCTTCTGTTGGTCATGTCGGTCGGCCTTCTGATGCGCTCGCGCCTGGCCTGGACCATTTCCCTGCTGCTGACCTCCGTCAGCCTGGCGCTCTTTCTCATCGGGAAGGACGAACCGGCCTATTGGGTGCTCGTCGTCTACAATGTCGTCCTGGTGGTGGCCCTGCTGCTCGGCTATCGCTATTTTCGCCGCAGCAGTCTCGCCGCCGCCTCGCTCTTCGCCTTTATCAGCGTTGCGTCGGTGTTGAGCTATGCGGTCTTCGGCACCTATATGATGGGCGCGCAATTCTCGCCGAAGATCACCGACATCATCACCGCGCTTTATTTTTCGATGGTGACGATGTCGACCGTCGGCTACGGCGACATCCATCCGGACACGCCGGCGGCGATGCTGTTCGTCGTCAGCATCATCGTGCTGGGCATCACCGTCTTCGCTACGTCGCTTAGCACGCTTTTGATGCCGCTCATCAACCGGCGCATGGAAACGCTGCTCCGCATGAGAGAAGGAAACGGGATGGAACGGGCAAACCACTATATTATCATCGGCCGCACGGCGCTGGCGCAGAACAGTTACCGGGAACTGACGAGCCGTAATCAGAAAGTCACCTTCATCCTCGAAAAGCAGCCGGAGGAAAAACTCGACGGCATGGATGTCGTCATAGGCGACCCATGCGCCGTGGAAACGCTGGAGAAAGCCGGCGTTACCCGCGCCCACGCGGTTCTGGCTCTCGGCGAGGAGGATTCCGACAACGCCTTCGTCGTGCTCGCGGTCAAGGATATGGCAGGCGATGTGAAGACTGTTACCGTCGCCAACGACGCCGGCAATCTGGCGCGGATGAAGCGTGTCCACCCCGATCTCATCATTGCGCCGCAGATCCTGGGTGGCGAATTGCTGGCAATGGCGCTCACCGGCGAGCAAGTGGATAGCGACAAACTCATGAAAGAGCTTCTTCACCTCGGCGGATAATGCTCTGCGCCGCAGCCTCCTCCCGCATATGGGCGATATCGGCAGGGGCGTCTCAGGGACCGCGCGCGAGCCCATCGCGTTGGTATTGACTCGAATCCCTATCGTATTACTATCCCCGTCCTCCCGCTCGCTCGAGCGCCGAGGCAGCAATGAGGCTGCCGATTGAATTGAAGGCAACAAGGCCTTTCTTTGGCTTCAGAAATGAAGACGAGGAGGGCCTTTTGTTTTTTGCCCGCATTCCATGTCCATTTTCCCTCAGGCTTGATCGGATTTCGATTGGGTGTGAAACGGAAGTAAAATTATCAAGCTAAATAGTTGTAGCGCTTCTGTATAATATTAAAAAGACTTACATATTAATGATACGTATTAAGTACAATAGAGGGGAATTTAAATAATAGAAGAATAACGGGGAAATTTGGGAGGGTTGATTTGGGACAATCAAACAATACTTCAGAGCCTTGGCGAGTCGGTGTCCTCTTTTCGCAGACGGGTTTCATGTCGGTCATCGAAGAAACCCAGCTCAGGGGCACCTTGACGGCAATCGAGGAGATCAACAGCGAAGGCGGCGTCAACGGCAGGCCGATCGAACCGATATGCTACGATCCGGGTTCAGACGCCGCCAGCTTTGGCCTTCTGGCCAAGAAATTGATGGTGGAGGACAATGTCAGCACGATTTTCGGCTGCTACACGTCGAGCAGCCGCAAGGCGGTCTTGCCTGTCGTGGAACGCCTGAACGGCCTGCTCTGGTATCCGACGCTTTACGAGGGTTTCGAGTTTTCGCCCAACGTCATCTATACCGGCGCGACACCGAACCAGAACAGTCTGGAACTTTGCCGCATCCTGATGGAAACCTATGGGAACCGGTTCTATTTCATCGGTTCCGACTACATCTTCGCGCGTGAATC
>SCRB01000378.1 GCA_004299545.1 Rhizobiaceae bacterium | reverse complement strand
ATCAGCCCGAGATTATCCTCAAGCGCCTGGCTGACACCGTTGACGGTGTGGATACCGTCATCGAGCATCTGGCGCTCGCGCATGAGCTTCTGCGCTTCCTGGGGATCGTTCCAGAGCGCCCCGTCTTCCGCTCTGTTGTTCAGGTAATCGAGCCGCTTGATCGCCTGATCCCAGTCAAAGATGCCTCCTCAGCAGGCTTATGGCCTGCCTGATTTCGTCGACAAGGGTCTCGGTTTCGGCGCGCATGGTGCTTTCGTGCTCAACTGATCACAGGAATCGGCGCGGAACATAGGGACCGCGCGAAGCCCTGTAAAGAACGCTTTCGTATTCCGGACGACGCGTCAGTAAAGACCGCCGCCGCCCGTCGTAACCGCCTGATTGGCCTCCGGCGAGATATTTTTCGGGGCCGAAATGCTCATATTGTTGTCGTCCATTCCGATCACCGAATAGGTGTCGGAGGGGCCGGTGCCAGGCTTGAAGGCTTCCATGATGGTGTTGGGGTCGCCGGCCTGCGCGCGCATTCCCGTAAAGCGGTCGATGGCAATGAGTTTCATGCCCGGCGGAACGCGGAACTCCACCTTCGGCTTGCCCTGAAGCTCAACACCCATAAATTCCTTGAAGACCGGTGCGGCCAGTCCGCCGCCGGTCGCGCCGTGGCCGAGCGAATGCGGCTGGTCGAAGCCGATATAAAGACCGGCAACGAGATCGGGCGTGAAGCCGATGAACCAGGCATCCTTGGAATCGTTCGTGGTGCCGGTCTTGCCGGCAAGCGGGTAGCCGAGCGACGAGAGGATGCGAGCGGTTCCGCGCTGGACGACCCCCTCCATCATCGAGGTGATCTGGTAGGCCGTCATCGGATCGAGCACCTGCTCGGCATTGTCGACGATGGTCGGTTCCGGCTGGTTGTGCCAGGCTTTCGCGTTGCAGCCATCGCAGACACGGTCGTCATGCTTGTAGATCGTCTTGCCGTAGCGGTCCTGTATCCGGTCGATCAGGGACGGCTTGATCTGCTTGCCGCCATTGGCGATCACCGCATAAGCAGAAACCATGCGCATGACGGTCGTCTCGCCAGAGCCAAGAGCCATCGGCAGGTAAGGCAGCATATGGTCATAGACGCCGAAGCGTTCGGCATATTCGGCGACGATATTCATGCCGAGATCCTTGGCAAGCCGCACGGTCATCAAATTGCGCGACTGCTCGATACCGCGCCTCAGCGTCGCCGGTCCGACGAACTTGCCGCCATAATTCTTCGGTTGCCAGATCGTGTTGCCGACCTTGATGGTGATCGGGGCGTCCAGCACCACGGATGCCGGGGTGTAGCCGTTGTCGAGCGCCGCGGAATAGACGATCGGCTTGAAGGCCGAGCCCGGCTGGCGCATCGCCTGCGTGGCGCGGTTGAACTGCGACAGGGAAAAGGAGAAGCCGCCGACCAGCGCCAGAACGCGGCCCGTATGCGGGTCCATCACGACCATGCCGCCTTCGACTTTCGGCACCTGCCGCAATATCCAGCCGCCGCCCTCGACCTTGTCGGAAGCATCGCTTTCCGGATCGCCCTGTGACTCGGCCGTCGACTTCTGCTCGGCATAGATGACGTCGCCCGGAGACAGGACATCGGCGGGCGACTTCGCCTTCATGAGATGGCCGTCCCTGTAATGACGCATCGCCCACTGCATGTCGGTGGCGGCGATAAAGCCCTTCTCGCGCTTGGGCGAAAGCTTGCCTGATTCTTCCCTATCGGGCTGGATGCCGATCGTCAGCCCCTTGGCGCTCGCGTCGAGCACGACGGCAACGTGCCACTCGGGTACGTCGCCGATCGCAGGAATCTTGCCGAGCGGAACACCCCAATCGCCGGAAACGTCGATCTTCTTGATCGGCCCGCGATAGCCGCGCAGCGTGTCGTACTTGATCAATCCGTGCTGGAGCGCCTTGCGCGCCTCGCGCTGCATCGCCGGGTCGAGCGTCGTCCGCACCGAAAGGCCGCCCTCGTAAAGCGCCTTTTCGCCATAGCGCGCGATCAGTTCGCGGCGGACCTCCTCCGTGAAATAATCGGCGGCGAAAAGATAGCTGCCGTTGTGGCGCATGTTGACGCCCAGCGGTTCGGCCTTGGCCTTATCGCCTTCCTCGCGGCTGATATAGCCGTTCTCCACCATGCGATCGATGACGAAATTACGCCGGTCGATGGCACGCTGGGTATATTTGAAGGGCTGGTAATTCGACGGTCCCTTCGGCAGCGCCGCCAGATAGGCGGCCTCGGAAATCGTCAGTTCGTTGACGGATTTGTCATAGTAGGTCAGCGCCGCGCCGGCGATGCCGTAGGAGCCGTAGCCGAAGAAGATCTCGTTCAGATAAAGTTCAAGGATACGGTCCTTCGAATAGGCCCGCTCGATACGGAAGGCGAGGATCATCTCCTTGATCTTGCGCGCGAACGTCTGGTCGGAGGAAAGCAGGAAGTTCTTTGCGACCTGCTGGGTGATGGTCGACGCGCCCACCAGGCGGCGGCCCGTGCCGTAATTGCGGATGTCGACGAGGACCGCGCGCATCATCCCTTGGATGTCGACGCCGGGATGGGTATAGAAATTCTTGTCTTCCGCCGAGATGAACGCCGCCTTGACACGGTCGGGGATTGCCTGGATCGGCAGGTAGAGCCGCCGTTCATGGGCGTATTCGGCCATCAGCGAACCGTCGGCGGCATGGATGCGCGTCATGACAGGGGGTTCGTATTTGGCCAGCACCTCGTAGTCCGGCAGGTCCTTCGTCAACTGACCGACATAGAGGGCGACGCCGGCAGCCACAAGCAGCCCCAGCATGACGGCGACGCCGAAGAAATAGCCGATCAGACGTAACATTCCCGCTCCAGTCCACGGAATTGCCGGTCGGCTCGCGATTCCGGCCGAATCGGCCGGCATGCAAACCCCGTCAATCTCCTATCGCGCATCCTTGGCGTTGCGTTGTGGGTAAAATGCGGCAGCACCGGAATCGGGCCTTC
>SCRB01000377.1 GCA_004299545.1 Rhizobiaceae bacterium | reverse complement strand
CAGCGTCGGCGAGACCCTGGCCGTCGTCCCCCTAATCGAGCGTATCCTCGACTACGGCATCCATCTCGTTCTGACGACGGGAACAGTCACATCGGCGAAGGTCGCCGCCGAGCGTCTGGACGGGCGCGCGATCCACCAATACGTGCCGCTCGATCTCAAGCCCGCCGTCAGCAGGTTCCTCGACCATTGGAAGCCTGATCTCGCCATCATCGCCGAATCCGAGATATGGCCGATGACGATCCTGGAACTCGGCGCCCGCCGCGTGCCGCAGATCCTCGTCAACGGCCGGCTCTCCGACCGTTCCTTCGCCTCCTGGAAAAAGCGCTCCTTTCTTGCCGACGCCCTGTTCGAAAATCTCGCCCACGTTGTCGCCCAGTCCGAACTCGACGCCGAGCGCTTCCTGGCACTCGGCGCACGCCCCGTCACCGTATCGGGCAATCTGAAGGTCGATTCCGAGCCACCCCCCGTCGATCTCGGCTCTCTTATCGGCCTGCAACAGCAGATCGGGCAGCGGGAGACGTGGGCGGCCGTCTCCACACACGAGGGAGAAGAGGAGGTAGCGGGCGACGTACATCTTCTCCTGCGCCGGCGCCATCCCGACATGCTGACCATCATCGTGCCGCGCCACACCGACCGGGCCGATGCCGTCGAGGCGATCTTTGCCGCGCGTGGCCTGAAGGTCGCGCGCCGCGGCCGCCGCGATCCCGTCTCGCCGGAAACCGACATCCTGCTCGGCGACACGGTCGGCGAGATGGGGCTTTTCCTGCGCCTGACGGAAATTGCCTTCGTCGGGCGATCGCTGACCGGTGAGGGGGGTCAGAACCCGCTGGAGCCGGCCATGCTCGAGACCGCCGTGCTCTCGGGCCGCAATGTGCAGAATTTCCGCGATACCTATCAGCATCTGATCGATAGCGGCGGCGCGCGTCTGGTGCGCGACCGCGAGATGCTGGCCGGCGCCGTCAACTTCCTTCTTTCCAACGAACCGGCACGCCGGGAGATGGTGGCGGCCGGCGTCGCTGCCGTGGACGAGATGCGCGGCGCACTCGACCGCACGCTGAAGACGCTCGAACCCTATATCCTTCCCCTGATCGTCAAGGCGCGCCTGGAAAATGGCGGCATCCCTGAGCGATGACGAGCGAGGCGCCTCCGTTCTGGTGGGAACCGGCGGACTGGCGGGCTTTCCTCCTCAGTCCGTTTTCGAGTATTTACGCCGCTATCGCCGCAAACCGCATAAAGAATGCCCCGCGCGAGAAAATAGCCGTGCCGGTTCTCTGCGTCGGCAATTTCACCGTCGGCGGCAGCGGCAAGACGCCGGTGGCGATCGCGCTGGCCAACAAGGCAAAAGCGAAGGGCTTGCGTCCGGGCTTCCTGTCGCGTGGCTACGGCGGCAGTTTTGACAAGCCGCAACTGGTCGATGCTGGACAGGACAGCGCCCGCCATGTCGGCGATGAGCCGTTGCTTCTCGCACGGCATGCGCCGGTCGCTGTGGCGAGGGACCGGGCGGCGGCCGCTCGCCTGCTCATCGACAAGGGCTGCGACTTCCTCGTCATGGACGACGGTTTTCAGAGCGCCCGCATCCATTTCGATTATGGACTGATCGTCATCGACGCGCTGAGGGGCACGGGAAACGGGCATGTCATCCCGGGCGGTCCTCTCCGCGCGCGCGTGACGGACCAGTTGCCCTTTACGGATGCGCTCCTTGTTGTCGGAACGGGGGATGGCGGGGACAATATGGTGCGCGTCGCCGCGCGGGCGGGAAAGGCGGTGTTTCATGCCGGGACGCGGCCGGCGCGCGGGCATGGCTTGCGCGGCAAGCGGCTTTTTGCCTTCGCGGGTATCGGCCATCCGCAAAAATTCTACGACACGCTCGCGACGCTCGGAGGGTCGGTCGAGAAGACGCGGTCCTTTCCGGACCATCATTTCTATGGCGATGACGAACTCGCCGATTTGAGGCAAAGCGCCGCCGCCGCCGGCCTGGAACTGGTGACGACGACGAAGGATGCCGCGCGCCTGGCGCATGGATCGGCCGCCGCTGCGGCCTTTTGCCGGAACCTGAACGTTCTGGAGATCGGCATGGCCTTCGAGCCCGATACCGTTCCGGCTGCGATCATAGACGCCACGGTCGCGGCCGCGCGGCAGAGGCTCTTGTGAAGCAGAATTTATGACTGGTCAGCGCTTGCGCAGCGACGGATTGACGCCCAGTTCGCGCTCGAGCGAGACGGCGGCGCTCACATAGGCTTCCTGCCGGGCGACGCTCCAATATTTCAGTTCGTCGATTAAAATCGGCTCGCCCGTCACCGCGCAGCGCACATAGGCGCCGGGACTGGCGATCTGGAAATCGCCGTCGAGATAGCGGATGCGGGCCTCCCGTCCACCGGGACCTTCGAAACGGTTCATCATCATCAATTCCTCGAAACCGTTGCGCCACAAATCGACCCGAAAATCAAGCCGGTTTGCGGCCGTCATCGGCGGCCGAACAGCCGCTCTATGTCGGAGAGGCTCAGTTCAATATAGGTCGGGCGGCCATGATTGCACGTGCCGGAACCTGGCGTCGCTTCCATCTGGCGGAGCAGTGCGTTCATCTCCTCGGCGCGCAGGCGCCGGCCGGAGCGCACCGAGCCATGGCAGGCCATTGTGGCGGCAATTCTGTCGATCCTGCCCTTCAGCGCTTCGGCGGTGTCGTTGTCGGCGATCTCGTCGGCGAGGTCGCGAAGCAGCTTCGCAGGGTCGATCTCGCCCAATATGGCAGGCGTCTCGCGCACGGCGATCGCGCCTGGGCCGAAACGCTCGACCCCGAGGCCGAAGCGCTTCAACGTTTCCGCATGTGTTGCAAGGCGGTCGCAATCGTCCTCTGGCAGATCGACGATCTCGGGCAGGAGCAGCATCTGCGCCGCCATCGGCCGTGCATGGAGCGCATTCTTGAGCGCCTCATAGACCAGCCTTTCATGCGCCGCGTGCTGGTCGACGATGACGATCGAATCCTCGGTCTGCGCGACGATGTAGTTTTCATGCAGTTGCGCCCGCGCCGCGCCGAGCGGCATGGTCAGCATTTCGACAGGCGGCGTTTCGCCGTCTGCCCTGGCATCGGCGCTTGGTGCGACCGTTGCAAAGGCGGTCTGGCCTTCTTCGGCAAATCCCCTGTCCAATGGCCGTTGAGACGAAGACCGCCAATCAAAGCCTCCCCTGGGCAGCTGGCTGCCCGGAGCGGCGTGATATATGCCGTGCCGCGGATGCTCAAAGGAAACGGGGCCGGGCCTGAAGGCGCTCATCATGCCGGCCGCGCCGGTCGTTGCCGCGCGCACGCCGGACTGCGCCAGTGCCTGCCGGATGGCGCCGACGATGAGCCCGCGCACGAGGCCCGGATCGCGAAACCGGACATCGGCCTTCGCCGGATGCACGTTGACGTCCACCAGCGCGGGGTCGAGGGTAAGGAAAAGCACCGTCACCGCGTGCCTGTCACGCGACAGGACATCCATATAGGCGCCCCGGACGGCCCCGGCGATCAGCTTGTCGCGAATCGGCCGGCCGTTGACATAGGCATATTGTTGCAGCGCATTAGCGCGCGTGAAGGAGGGGATGGAAACACGCCCCGAAAGCCGTATGCCCTCCCGTTCGGCATCGAGGAGGAGCGAATTTTCCTGGAATTCCTTGCCGACCACCTGCGCGATGCGGCGCGACACCCCCTCCTCGTCCGCCGCCGCGGCCGCATAGTCGATCCGCGACCGATCGGGAGAGGAAAGCGTGAAACGCACCGCCGGCGAGGCGATCGCCAGGCGCTTCACCACGTCGGAAACGGCGCTTGCCTCGGCGCGCTCGCCCTTCATGAATTTCAATCGCGCCGGCGTTGCGAAGAAGAGATCGCGCACCTCGACCAGCGTGCCCTGATTGGCGCCCGCCGGGCGCACAGGCGACAATTTCCCGCCCGAAACGGCGATTTCAGCGCCGTTTTCCGCAACGGCGGTTCGGGACCGGATGAGAAGCCTGCCGACGGACCCGATCGACGGTAGGGCCTCGCCGCGGAAGCCGAGCGAATGAATGGCATTGATGTCGTCGGCGAGCTTCGAGGTGCAGTGCCGCGCAACGGCAAGCGGCAATTCGTCGGAGGATATGCCGGCGCCGTCGTCCGTCACGCGGATGAGGCTCAGGCCGCCATTCGCGATCGTCACCTCGACCCGCCCCGCCCCGGCGTCGAGCGCGTTTTCGACCAGTTCCTTTACCACGCTCGCCGGACGCTCGATCACCTCGCCGGCGGCGATCTGGTTGATGACGGTGTCGGAAAGAGGACGGATCGGCATGGGCGGATTATAGGGGGATTCGCTGCCCCTTGTTGAGGAAGTTTGTGTGGAGGAAGTTGCAGGCTCAACCCCTGCCGCGATAGGGTGGAACGCCGGTGTCCGGCAGCCATGCGCCTTCGGGCGGCGCACCGGTCTGCCAGAAGACGTCGATCGGGATGCCGCCGCGCGGATACCAGTAGCCGCCGATCCTGAGCCAGAGCGGCTTCGCCGCCGCCACGATACGCTTCCCGATCGTCACGGTGCATTCCTCGTGGAACGCGCCATGATTGCGGAATGAAGTGAGGAACAGTTTCAGCGATTTCGATTCCACCAGAAGGCGATCGGGCGCGTAATCGATGACGATATGGGCGAAATCCGGTTGTCCTGTCACCGGGCAGAGCGAGGTGAATTCGGGGCAGGTGAAGCGTACGATCGCTGGAGCACCGTCGCCGCCGGCTGCAAAAGGCACCGTTTCCAGCACGGCTTCCTGCGGCGAGGCGGGCTGGCTGACGGTCTTGCCGAGCTGGGTGAGGTTTCCGGTTTTGGTCATCGATGTCGCTCTCTTTCGTGCGTTCATGCAAATAATGCCTTTGCGCCGCGTGCGCCACCGCATTAGTAAGGGCCGTTGCGGCAATGGGACACGCCGCGCCTGCCGCGCCTTCGTCCGATAGTGTTGGAGAGACCGATGAACAGTGAGAAGAAGCCCTCGGCCGGTTCCGCGCCCTTCGCCTGGCAGGATCCCTTCCTCCTCGACGGCCAACTGACCGACGAGGAGCGGATGATCCGCGATGCGGCCGCTTCTTTCGCGGCGGACAAACTCGCGCCCCGCATCGAGCAGGCGTATCTGGAGGAGAAGACCGATCCGGCGATCTTCCGCGAGATGGGCGAGGCGGGGCTTCTCGGCATCACCGTTCCGGAGGAATTTGGTGGTGCCGGCGCCGGCTATGTCTCTTACGGGCTGGTGGCGCGGGAGGTGGAGCGCATCGACAGTGGCTATCGTTCGATGATGAGCGTGCAGTCTTCGCTGGTGATGTACCCGATTCATGCCTATGGCACCGACGAGCAGAGGAAGGAATATCTTCCCAGATTGGCTTCGGGCGAGTGGATCGGCTGTTTCGGCCTGACCGAGCCCGATGCCGGTTCTGATCCGGGCGGCATGAAGACACGCGCGGAGAAGATTTCCGGCGGTTACCGCCTGTCCGGCTCCAAAATGTGGATTTCCAACGCGCCGATCGCCGACGTCTTCGTCGTTTGGGCGAAATTGAAAGGCGATGACGGCAAGGATGCCATCCGCGGTTTCGTGCTGAAAAAGGGCATGAAGGGCCTGTCGGCGCCGAAGATCGAGGGCAAGCTGTCGCTCAGGGCCTCGATCACCGGCGAGGTGGTGATGGAAGGTGTCGAGGTCGGCGAAGAGGCGCTTTTGCCCAATGTCTCGGGCCTGAAGGGGCCGTTCGGCTGCCTGAACCGTGCCCGCTACGGCATTGCCTGGGGGGCGATGGGCGCGGCGGAGGACTGCTGGTTCCGGGCCCGCCAGTACGGCCTCGACCGCAAGCAGTTCGGCAAGCCGCTCGCCGGTATGCAACTCTATCAGAAGAAGCTCGCCGACATGCAGACCGAGATCGCCTTGGGGCTACAGGGCGCGCTTCGCGTCGGCCGGTTGATGGACGAGCATAAATTCGCGCCGGAGATGATCTCCATCGTCAAGCGCAACAATTGCGGCAAGGCGCTCGATATTGCCCGGATGGCCCGCGACATGCATGGCGGCAACGGCATCCAGATCGGCTACCACGTCATGCGCCACGCGCAGAACCTTGAAACGGTCAACACTTACGAGGGCGCGCATGACGTTCATGCGCTGATCCTCGGCCGTGCGCAGACCGGCCTGCAGGCGTTTTTCTGAGAGTCTCGCCCTCCCTCTGGGGGAGGGTAAAGCGCGTCGCTTTTCCTATAGATTTCCGATCATCGCGGCGCGACACTGCCCGGCGAGGACAGCGCCATGACCGAAGCCTTTCTTGCCCATATCGAAAAAGAACTCGAGGATGTGAAATCCGCCGGCCTCTATAAATCCGAGCGCGTGATTTCGTCGCCGCAATCGGCGCATATCCGCTCGGCGGGCCGCGATGTGATCAATTTCTGCGCCAACAACTATCTCGGCCTCGCTGACAATCGGGAACTCGCCGAAGCCGCCAGGGCGGCGCTCGACCGCTACGGATACGGCATGGCTTCCGTGCGCTTCATCTGTGGCACCCAGGAAGAGCACAAGCAACTGGAAGCACGGATTTCGGCCTTTCTCGGTGTGCAGGACACGATCCTCTATTCCTCCTGCTTCGACGCGAATGGCGGCCTGTTCGAGGCCCTGCTCGGCGAGGAAGACGCGGTGATCTCCGACGCCCTCAACCATGCCTCGATCATCGACGGCGTCCGTTTGTCGAAGGCGAAACGCTACCGCTATGCCAATAACGACATGGCCGATCTGGAGGCCAAGCTGTCGGAGGCGGCCGATTGCCGCTTCCGGCTGATTGCCACCGATGGTGTCTTCTCCATGGACGGCATCATCGCCAATCTGAAGGGCATCTGCGACCTTGCGGAAAAATATGATGCCATGGTGATGGTCGATGACAGCCACGCCGTCGGCTTCGTCGGCCGGCATGGGCGCGGCACGCCCGAATATTGCGGCGTCGAAGGCCGGGTCGATATCCTCACCGGCACGCTCGGCAAGGCGCTCGGCGGCGCATCCGGCGGCTATACGGCGGGCAAGGCGGCGGTGATCGACTGGCTGCGCCAGCGCTCGCGCCCCTATCTCTTTTCCAATACGCTGGCGCCCGTGATCGCGGCGGCGTCGCTCAAGGTCTTCGAACTTGTTGACGGTGGTGACGATCTTCGCAAGCGCCTTTACGCCAATGCCGACCGCTTCCGCGACAAGATGACGAAGCTTGGCTTCACGCTTGCCGGTGCCGGTCACCCCATCATTCCGGTGATGCTGGGGGACGCCAAGGTGGCGCAGGAAATGGCGGCAAGGCTGCTCGATCACGGCATCTATGTTATCGGCTTTTCCTTCCCCGTCGTGCCGCAGGACCAGGCGCGCATCCGTACGCAGATGTCCGCCGCGCATGACAGTACCGACATCGACCGCGCGGTGGAGGCGTTCGCCATCGTCGGCAGGGAACTGAGTGTGATTGATTAATCGCCGATAAGCCGCTTCGGAGTATTCCATGTCCAACATGATGAAGGCGCTGGTGAAGGCGAGGCCCGAGCCCGGCATCTGGATGGAAGAGGTGCCGGTTCCCGAGATCGGTCCCAACGACGTGTTGATCAAAATCCGCAAGACCGCCATCTGCGGCACCGACGTCCACATCTACAATTGGGACAAATGGGCGGCGAAAACCGTGCCTGTGCCGATGGTGACGGGCCATGAATTTGTCGGCGAGGTAGCCGATGTCGGTGCGGCCGTGACGGAATACAAGCGGGGCCAACGCGTTTCGGGCGAAGGCCACATCGTCTGCGGCCATTGCCGCAACTGCCGGGCGGGGAGGGGCCATCTGTGCCGCAACACTTCGGGCGTCGGCGTCAACCGGCCGGGCGCCTTCGCGGAATATCTGGCGATCCCGCAGCACAATGTCGTGTCGATCCCGGACGATATCCCCGACGAGATAGCGGCGATCTTCGATCCTCTCGGCAATGCCGTGCATACCGCCCTTTCCTTCGATCTCGTCGGTGAGGATGTGCTGGTGACCGGCGCCGGGCCGATCGGCATCATGGGGGCATTGGTGGCCCAGGCGGTCGGCGCCCGCAAGGTCGTCATCACGGATGTCAATCCGCATCGGTTGGCATTGGCCAGAAAGCTCGGCATCCATCACGTCGCCGATGCGTCGAGGGAGAATCTGCGCGATGTCATGCGGCAGGAAGGCATGACCGAGGGCTTCGACGTGGGACTGGAGATGTCGGGCGCCGCGCCCGCCTTCCGCGACATGATCGACACGATGAACAATGGCGGGCGGATCGCCATCCTCGGCATCGCGCCGACCGGCTTCGAAATCGACTGGAACAAGGTCATCTTCAAGATGCTGACGCTGAAGGGCATCTATGGGCGCGAGATGTTCGAGACCTGGTACAAGATGATCGCGCTGGTGCAGGGACCGCTCGATGTATCGGGGCTTATCACCCACCGCATCGGCATCGACGATTTCCAGGCCGGCTTCGACGCCATGCGCAGCGGCAATTCCGGCAAGGTGGTGATGGACTGGTAGGCAAAGGCAGGCGTTTGCTACGCTTCCCGGACTACGCCGCCGCGTCTGCCTTCAGCACCCCGCGCCGGATCTGGTCTTCTTCGATCGATTCGAACAGCGCGCGGAAATTGCCCTCGCCGAAACCTTCGTCGCCCTTCCTCTGGATGAATTCGAAGAAGATCGGGCCGATTACGGTCCTGGAGAAGATCTGCAGGAGGATCCTGGTCATGCCGCCGTCGACCACGCCTTCGCCGTCGATCAGGATGCCGTGCTTCTTCATCCGCTCGACCGGTTCGTCATGGCCAATCACTCGGGTCTGCGACATCTCGTAATAGGTGTCGGGCGGACCAGGCATGAACTTCAGGCCGCGGTCTGCCAGCCGGTCGGTGGCATCGTAAATATCGTCGGTGCCGACGGCGATGTGCTGGATGCCTTCGCCCCTGTACTTCTTCAGGTACTCGGCGATCTGGCTGGTCTCGTCCTTGGATTCGTTCAGCGGAATACGGATCTTGCCGCAGGGCGAGGTGATCGCGCGGGAAACGAGCCCGGTGATGCGCCCGTCGATGTCGAAGAAATGGATCTGCCTGAAGCCGAAGAGGTCGCGGTAGAAATTCCACCACTTGTCCATATTGCCGCGATAGACGTTATGGGTCAGGTGGTCGAGATAATAGAAGCCGACGCCCTCCGGCTTCGGGTTGCGCTCGCCGAGCCAGTTGAATTCTGCATCATAGGCCGAGCCCTTTGCGCCATAAGTCTCGACGAAATAGATGAGCGAGCCGCCGATGCCGACGATCGCCGGTACATTGAGTGTCTTATTTTCGCCTTCGTAGGGCGTGGCGCCTCTGGCGACGGCATGGTCGAAGGCGCGCTTCGCATCGACCACCCGCCATCCCATCGACGGCGCGCAGGGACCGTGCTCTTCGACAAATAGGGTCGCGTGTGACCCCGGCTCGGCGTTGACGACATAGTTGATGTCGCCCTGCCGCCACACCGTGATGGCTTTGGTCCTGTGCTTCGCGACCGCGACATAACCCATCCGGGCGAACAATTCTTCGAGTTTTCCCGGCTCGGGATGGGCGAACTCTACGAACTCGAACCCGTCTGTACCGGCAGGATTGGCCTCGCTAATCGCTGCGGGCGGCGTATCGTGCGGAAAAGGTCCCATGAATGCCTCTGGTGTTTTCAGGCACTTCTCTTGACAGCGATCATATGCCCAATCCGCCGCACAGTTCTCGCATTCAAACGCTTCAAATGAAGATGGCGTGCAAAATCCACGCATGATATGGTCAGGAAATGAATGATATTAAACAGATCGACGCCTTCGATCGCAAGATACTCGCGCTGTTGCAGGCCGATGCACGGCTTACCAACAACGACCTTTCCGAGCGCGTCAACCTCTCGCCGTC
>SCRB01000376.1 GCA_004299545.1 Rhizobiaceae bacterium | reverse complement strand
ATTGCAAAGATCGTCTGCGATGGCGTCGCCCCGCTCGCAGCTATCGGGCATTTCCTCGAAGGCGGCGAGTGAATTGCCGCATCGAATCCTACGGCAAGGAGACGCGATGGTTCTGCGGCGAGCATCGCTAAAACTGAAAACGCCCCGCCGTCCGAAGGCAGCATACCAACTTGTAAGGTGCAGGTCAGTTTTCGGGCGCTATATTGATGCGATGACATGTATCGTGAATAACGAGAATAGAGAGCCAAGTGTGAATGCAGAAGAAGATGGCGAGCCAAGCCTACACGAGCACAGCCAAAGCGCTCCATTGGATTATCGTCGCGTTGCTCATCGTGCAGTTCGTTCTCGCGTGGACCATGCCGGATATTAGACGTGACACTCCGGTCACAACCCTGATCAGCCTACATTTTTCCTTTGGAGTGTTGATCCTCCTGGTGGCTGTTTTGCGGCTCGCATGGCGTATCAGCGATGGGACTCCCGAGCCGGAGAACGGCGTCCCGCAATGGCAGACGATGCTGGCGCGTATCGTCCATTGGCTGCTCTATCTGCTGCTATTCGTGCTGCCCATCCTCGGGTGGATCAACGCTTCATGGCGCGGGATGCCGGTTTCGTTCTTCGGTCTTTTCACAATGCCGAAGATCATGCCCAACCGCACATCAGGATGGGCATGGACAGGCGATGTCCACTCCTTCTTGGCTGAGTATGTCCTACTCACCTTGGTGGGATTGCACGTGATCGCCGCGCTTTATCACCACTTCATCGCTCGCGATGGCGTGCTGCGAAGAATGCTTCCCGGCATCATCGCAAATTAGGAACTTTCTGGCCGCACAAAGACAAAAAACCCCGCCGGCCGAAACCAGCGGGGCGTCAAAACTTTCCGTGTCTGTGCTCAAGCGGTTCTTCGATAGAGCGCACTCGTCGCGATGCCGAGAAGTTCTTCCCGATCCCTGACGCCTGACCGGTGAGCGTCGAGCAGGACCTGGGCGATATCGGTCATCGTCATGTCATCGAGCGCAGTCAGTTCGACCGTTGCTTCATCGTAAATGCCTTGCAGAAAGTTGAGATCGATGGGTGAATATACTCCGAAGTTAGACGCCATTGATCTGATGGGCACAAATTCCTCCGATACTCGCGTGAGGCGAGTTTTTGTCGTTCTTTTCTAGAAGAAATTGTATGAGACGCCCCATTTGATAAATTAGCAAGCAATGAACTTTCGACCATTGATTCCATAGAAGAAAAGGCTGTTCGGTTAGCACTTCCAATACTGGAGTGCCATACTCACCAAGATCGAGAACGCGAAAACTTGCCGCCTTTTCGGCCGACGCGGAACAATCGGGGCGCAATAACGTTCGAGTGGCTGATGAGCATCTCCGAAGCCCCTCTTCACGCCGATGCCCGTCAGCCGCGTTGGAGAAAGGCCGAGTCCCTCCCGGCCTTTCTTCTGCTGTTTTCCTGAGATGCAAAAGCCGCGCCACCTTTCGGCAGAGGGGCGATTGACGGGGCCACCTTAGGCGGCGCCGATCCGCTTGTAATCGCTATTGGCGATCAGCTTGGGCAGGTGGGGGAGAGCCGCAGGATCGCGAGTGTTGAAGTACCGTTCGGAGTGTTCCGGGATCCAGATGGTATCCACAAATTCGATGAACAGAGGAAGCATCCCGATCGGATATTGCCGGACTTCCCCCTCCCATTCATCCGTCACGTGAACGTACATGCTGTAGTTGTCGCAGACCGTAGGGTGATGCTTCGTTAGCCACTTCGAGAATAGTGCTCCGACACTGTTATCGGGTCGGAGCTGCTTTCCGTCGGGAGCTGTGTCGCGCATGATGTGGCCGACCATTTCCAAGCGACCCCAGAGGCGAACCACCAATTCCGAAATTACCGAAAAATACCCTGGAGTGACCCGATCCCAGTCGGCTGCACAGGCTTGGAGACCGGGAAGTTTCGATCCGCGCCCGCGCGTAGCGGGCGACGACCTGCATCGTCTCGCATCGCGCCGGTCATTCGGTTTCGATCCGCGCCCGCGCGTAGCGGGCGACACGTTCATTGCGGCGCGCATCGAGTCCGGCGAATGTTTCGATCCGCGCCCGCGCAGGCGGCCAGTTCCGCCATGACGCCATGGATTCGGCTTTGCTCCTTTGCCAGACCGCGCAGGATATAGGCGCCGGCCGTGGAATGATCGACGCGGATGTTCTTGCCCGTCAGCCGCTCCTGGAAGCGCGGATCGTATTTGCCGAGATCGTGAAACAGGCCAGTGAGAAATGCCAGCCGCTCCAGCCCGAATGACGTGGCGAATTTCGCCGCAAGCGAGGCGGTTTCCCGCAAATGAACAGGCAGTTCCTGCCAATCGCTCTTGTCTCCGGGGGTGCCGGAATGCGCAAAATAGGACATTCACGTTCTCAATGGCGTTTGCGATCCTGAAAGCTTCAAGGCTCTTCGCCCCGGCAAGGAAGGCAGCCGAAGCTGGAGACAGGCTCGGTATCAGTGGAGGCCGTCCATCTTGCTCTTTCTCCGCTGGAATGCAACCCTAGGACGTGACAACTATTTCAAGTGCGCCGGTTCATGGTTCCGGCCCCCGGCAGCACGAACGTCCGCTCTCTCGGGGCATGGAACGACCGCATCGTAGCCCGACCGAACCCGGCGTCGGCTGTCGCAGCGAGTGGGTTGCCAGGGTCCGCCGCGAGCTGAACCTTGACAGGCCACGGGCCTTCGTCTAGGAGCACCTTGCGCATGGCGTGGGTTTTCCCGCGCCTGTTGTTTTTTGAACCCGGAACGACTGACAAAAAGATGGCCTGGCGGCTACGGCCGCTCAAGAGCCATGGCGGAACACCGAAAGGCAAAATGATGTTCGCAGTCATCAAAACCGGCGGCAAGCAGTATCGCGTCGCCGCCAACGACCTCCTGAAGGTCGAGAAGCTTGCCGGCAATGTCGGCGAAATCGTGGAATTCGGAAATGTGCTCGCCGTCGGCGAGGGCGAAAACGCCTCGATCGGCGCACCTTTCGTGGATGGCGCGCTGGTGACGGCGGAAGTCGTCGAACAGGGCAAGGCGAAGACCGTCATCGCCTTCAAGAAGCGCCGCCGGCAGAATTCGCGCCGCAAGATTGGCCATAGGCAGCTGCTGACCACGGTTTGGATTTCCGAAATTCTCACCGGTGGCGCCAAGCCGTCGAAGAAGGCTGCGGCGAAGCCCGAGGCCAAGGCCCCCGAATCCAAGACCGCGGCACCAGCGGCAAAAGCCGAAGCGAAGGAAGAGGCAAAAGCAGCGGAAAAGGCGGCGCCGCTCTTCAAGACACCGAAGGGCAAGGGCGACGACCTGACCGTGATCAAGGGTATCGGCCCGGTCGCGGCGAAGGATCTGAACGAGCAGGGTATCACCACCTTCGCCCAGATCGCGGCTTTGACGAATGAGGACATCGCCAGGATCGACGCGGCCATGCCGTTCAGCACCCATCAGATCGAAGATTGGCGCGAGCAGGCCAAGGCGCTGGCCAAGGGCGAATGAGAGAAGGCTGAAGGAGAACACCGATGGCACACAAGAAAGCTGGCGGTTCGTCGCGCAACGGCCGTGATTCCCATTCCAAGCGCCTCGGCGTGAAGAAGTTCGGCGGCGAGAAGGTTCTTGCCGGCAACATCCTCGTGCGCCAGCGCGGCACCAAGTGGCATCCCGGCGAAAATGTCGGCATGGGTACGGACCATACGCTCTTTGCGCTGCAAGCCGGCGCCGTCGCATTCCGTACCAAAGCCAACGGCCGAACCTATGTATCGGTCCAGCCGATTATGGCGGCAGCGGAGTAGCCGGTTCCGCGACACGAAACACCGGCGCCCCATCTCGGGTCCGGTGTCTGGAAATCCAGAAAGCGAACAGGAGAGATGGGACGCCCCTCTCTCCTTTTTCTTTGCCTGGAGGACGATAAGGTGGTTGCCGAGAAGGAAGATATCGAAGGCGAGAGCCTGAGGATCGAATGCCCCGTGCTGGTCACGGAACGGCTGGTGTTGAGACCGCCGCATCCGGAAGATATTCCCGACATAGCGCGACTCGCGCACAATCGCCGCATTGCGGGGATGCTGGCGCGCATGCCGCATCCCTATGGCGAAGCCGAGGCGCGGGCCTTCGTCGACATGACGGCGAAAGGACAGTTCGGCGGTTGCAGCTACGCTCTGACCATCGCGGAGACCGGCACGTTCGTCGGCTGCGCGGGGCTGCATCCGAAGGAACTCGGGCTGGAGCTCGGCTACTGGGTCGGCGAGCCGTACTGGGGCAAGGGCTATGCCACGGAAGCGGCGCATGCCCTGGTGGACGTGGCCTTCCGGGCGACGGAAATCGACGTTCTCCATGTCGCCTGCCGCGTCATCAATGCGGCCTCACGGCGGGTGATCCACAAATGCGGCTTCCAATATGCCGGCCAGGGCATGATGGATTCGCTCGCCGCCGGGCGGGTCCCGACCGAACGCTATACGCTCGACCGCAAAACCTGGGTCGGTTTGCGCCAATGGCCGGGCAATTGACGGGAGCGCTGTAGGCGATTGCGGCGCCGTTTCCGTTGCCATACGAGCGGCACAACTCGACACGGCCTCAAGACGAATTATCATGGAGTGCGGAGGCCATTGCCGGTTTTATGCCGAGAAGGGGTCGAGCCATGCTGAAAACGCGGATAGCGCAGGTCCTGGAGAGACTTGATAAAGGCGAAACCGCGGAAGCGGTCCGGCTTTGCGCGCTGCTGCTTCAGGAATTTCCCGGCGAAGCCGCGGTCCACCAACTCGCTGCGGCGGCGGCCTTGCAGGACGGGCGCCCCGCCGACACACTTGCCGCCGCGAAAAAGGCGCTTGAGCTTCGGCCACGGCATGGCCCCACCTTGGTGCTCGCAGGGAAAGCAGCCCGCGCGGCCAGCGATACGGCTCTGGCGCGATCCCTGCTCGCCGAGGCCGCACGCCTCATGCCGGAACGTGCCGAGCCGCATTTCCTGCATTATGCGGTTCTTCTCGAAGGTGGTTCTCCGGATGTGGCGGGGACACTGGAACGGCTCTGTCAGAATTTTCCCGGAAACACCGTGGAATGGCAGGAGATTATCGACATTCTCTATCGAGCAGGCCAATTCGAACAGGCCTTGCACGTTCTCGCGCGGATCACCGACCGGGCGCCGGATCCCGGACTTCTGGCCAAGAAAGCGATCATCCTGCGGCAATGCGGCCGCATGACCGAGGCGAGAACAGTGCTGGAACAGGCGATACGGCTCAATCCCAAATCCGCACGCGCCTGGTTCCTGCTTGGATTGACGTTGCAGGACGAGCAAATGCCGGCGGAGGCCGCGGAGGCTTTCGCCAAGGCGCAGCGCGCGGAACCCGACTTCGCCGAGGCTGCGGTGAACGAGGGCATCGCGTGGCAGGAAGCCGGCGATCTCGACGCCGCCCGCCGCGCTTATGGCAACGCGGTCAGGCTGAGGCAAGACACGTTCGGCCGTATCGCGCAGGCGATCACAGCAGCGCCCAGAGGGGAATTGTGGCTCGATCTTCGGGCGTTTCGACTATCTCTCGCCCGCTGAACGGCCGCGCCGCGCCCTATAGCGACGGCGATAGACCCCCGTTTTGGCCAGCAATTCGCCCGCCGTTTTCCCATAGGCCCCGGCCTTCTCCTCAGAAAACACTCCGATCTCCATTTCCAGTTCTTCGCGCCTCAGGGGAAAGCACTGGGCAATCGGAGTGCCAGCGCCGAGCGTCCCTGAAAAGGCGGGGTCTATCCACACGGCCGGGAAAAGAATGCCGACGTCGTTGAACCGATCGGCATCGACCAGCCCGCTCAGCAGGCGAAACGGCAGGTCGGCGCGGTTCACCGGATGGGTCGCGAAAAGCGAGTAGCCCGGCTCGAGTTCGACCGTCCAGAAGGAGTTGAACTTGACGATCGCGCTGCGGGCATCGTGGAACGGGGTTCCCGTGACCTGAGCGGGGACATGAAAGCTGACAGGTGAGCGTGGATGCATCCCGATCGACAGCGGCGGCAGGTCCCAATCCCAGGAAAGCCGTCCGTCCCGCATCGTCACGTCGCAGGGCAACGGCATGATGAAGCCGTGCGCCATCGCATCGACGAAGGGCGGGCATTGCTTGACCGTGCGCACATCGAGACCGTGCGTCTCCGAGAAAGCCGAAGCTGGCATCGCGCGGAGCCAGTCCGGCAGCGCCTTCCGCGCCGCAACGGGCGGCGGCAGGCGGCCGAGAAGGGCAGGAGGGCAACGAAAAATGACGCGCATGATCAATCGACCCCCTCACCGATTTGCTTCGCAAATCACCTCTCCCCCGCTCGACAGGGGAGAGGATAGGTCCCTGCATCGCGGCCGTCTATCCTCTCCCCTACGGCTGTGGGGGAGAGGTGCCGAGCAAAGCGAGGCGGTGAGGGGGTATCGTTCAATTATCTACACCGATTAATCCAAGCCAATGGGTTGGCCGGAAAGAAAGCCGGGCACTGGCCCGGCTTTCTGTTGGTTATGGCGATCAGCCTTTCTTCTTCGGCGGGGTCGCCGGCCAGCTTTTGATCAGGGCGTCGTAATCGATCGTCTCGCCCTTGGGCTTCTCATTGGCGAGCTTGCGCTGCGGCGACAGGTTGCCGTCCTTTTCCGCCTTGGCATACCAATATTCGGCGGTCTTCTCTTCGTTGAGCTTCGGCCCCCATGCACCCTGGACACCCGATTTCTGGATGCGGGCCATGACGTCGTCCTGCTGGCGCGCCAGATTGTCCATCGCCTCCTGGGGCGTCTTCGAACCCGACACGGCATCGGATACGTTCTGCCACCACAAGGGCGCCATGCGGCCGTAATCAGGCACGTTGATGCCCGTCGGCGTCCACAAGGTCCGCGCGGGCGACCGATAGAACTCGATCAGGCCGCCGAGCTTCGGGGCGCGTTCGGTGAAGGATTTGTCCCAGATGTCGCTTTCGCGGATGAAGGTCAGCCCGACATGGCTCTTCTTGCAGCTCACCGTCTTCGAGACGCAGAACTGCGCATGCAGGAAACCGGCCGCTAGCTTCTTCGGATCGGCATATTTCAGCATCGTCCAGCAGCCGACGTCCTGATAGCCGAGCTTCATACCCTCCTTCCAGTAAGCGCCGTGGGGCGACGGCGCCATGCGCCATTTCGGCGTGCCGTCGTCGTTGACCACCGGCAGGCCGGGCTTCACCATGTCGGCGGTGAAGGCTGTGTACCAGAAGATCTGCTGGGCGACATGGCCTTGCGCCGGCACCGGCCCGGCTTCGCTGAAGGTCATGCCGGCTGCTTCCGGCGGCGCATATTTCTTCAGCCAGTCGATATATTTCTCAAGCGCGTAGACCGCGGCCGGGCTGTTGGCGCCGCCACCGCGTGTGATCGACGATCCGGTAGGGTTATAGCCGTCAAGCCGAATGCCCCATTCATCGACAGGACGTCCGTTCGGCAGCCCCTTGTCGCCTTCGCCAGCCATCGACAGCCAGGCGTCGGTGAAGCGCCAGCCGAGAGACGGATCCTTCTTGCCATAGTCCATATGGCCATAGACCTTCTGGCCATCGATCTCCTTGATCGTGTTCGTGAAGAAATCGGCGATGTCCTCATAGGCCGACCAGTTGACCGGGACGCCGAGATCGTAGCCGTATTTCTTCTTGAAGGCATCGCGGATGGCCGGCTTCGCGAACCAGTCGTAACGAAACCAATAGAGATTGGCGAACTGCTGGTCCGGCAACTGGTAGACCTTCCCGTCGATCCACTTGCCGAACTCCAGGCCGATGAAATCGTCGAGGTCGAGGTTGGGGTTGGTGATGGCCTTGCCGTCGCCCGCCATGTAGTCGGTGAAGGTAATGGAATCGTTGTAGCGCGGATGCGTGCCGATGAAGTCGGAATCGTTGATCCAGATATCGTAGATGGGATGTCCCGTCTGCATCTCGGTCGAGATCTTGTTGACGACATCGCCTTCCTGGATGATGTCGTGATTGACCGTGATCCCCGTCATCTCCTTGAAGGCCTGCGCGAGTTGCTTCGCCTCGTAATCATGGACCGTCAACGGCTAGATCGGAAGAGC
>SCRB01000375.1 GCA_004299545.1 Rhizobiaceae bacterium | reverse complement strand
CGCGCATCCTGGAAGAGAAGATCGCGGCGCGGCCCTCCGACATCGATATCGTCTGGATCAACGGTTACGGCTTCCCGGTTGGCAAGGGCGGGCCGATGTTCTGGGCCGATCTCACCGGATTGAAAAAGATCGTGGAAAGACTGGAATACTGGCACGGCAAAACCGGCAAGGAGGTTTTTGCGCCCTCACCGCTCCTGAAGAAGCTCGCGGCTGAAGGCAAGGGCTTCTCGAGCCTGCAGGCATCCAAGGCGTGACGGGTATCCCGCCCTTCCCCGTATGAAGGTGATCGGCGTGCCGGACGATTTTCGCCGCGCCGCGGCGAAGGCTTCATAAGGAAGAGACAGGGCATGGTCGACGCAGTCATCGTTTCCACCGCACGCACGCCGGTCGGCAAGGCCTATCGCGGCGCGCTCAACGACACCACCGGCGCGACGCTCGGCGCGCATGCCATCCGCGAGGCGCTGAATCGGTCGGACCTCGAAGGCGGCGAGATCGAGGATGTCATCATGGGCTGCGCCATGCAGGAGGGCACGACGGGCCTGAACGTCGCCCGCCGCGCACTGCTTGCGGCCGGCCTGCCGGTGACGGTCGCCGGCACGACGATCGACCGGCAATGCTCGTCCGGCCTGCAATCGATGGCGCTGCTCGCCAATGCCATCCGCAATGACGGCGTGAAGGCAGGCATCGCAGGCGGGCTGGAATCGATCAGTCTCGTCCAGAACGACCACCGCAACACCTACAAATTACGCGACGAAAAGCTGATGGAGGTCAAGCCGGACGTCTACATGCCGATGATTGACACGGCCGAGATGGTCGCCAAGCGCTACAATATCTCCCGCGAGAAGCAGGACGGATACGGCCTCGAAAGCCAGCGCCGCGTCGCGGTGGCGCGCGAGGCCGGGCGTTTCGAGCGCGAGATCGCCCCGATCGACGTCACGATGGCCGTTGTCGACAAAGAAACGAAGGAGATCAGTCACAAAAGGGTGACGCTCGCCCATGACGAAGGCCCGCGCCCGGACACGACGGCGCAAGGGCTCGCCAGCCTGAAGCCAGTGCGCGAGGGCGGCACGATCACGGCAGGCAACGCCAGCCAGCTTTCCGACGGCGCTTCCGCCAATGTCATGATGAGCGACAAGGAGGCTTCGAGGCGCGGGCTGGAACCGCTCGGCATCTTGCGCGGCTTCAACATCGCCGGCTGCGAGCCGGACGAAATGGGCATCGGCCCGGTCTTCGCGGTCCCGCGGCTTCTCGAACGACACGGGCTCAAAATCAGCGATATCGGGCTCTGGGAACTGAACGAGGCCTTCGCCGTGCAGGTCATCTACTGCCGCGACCGCCTCGGCATCGATCCGGAAAAGCTCAACGTCAACGGCGGCTCGATTCCGATCGGCCATCCCTATGGCATGAGCGGCTCGCGCCTTGCCGGCCACGCGCTGATCGAAGGCAAAAGACGCGGCGTAAAATATGCCGTCGTCACCATGTGCGTCGGCGGCGGCATGGGCGCGGCGGGACTGTTCGAGATCAATTGAGAATGAAGCACCCCCACTCCGATCCGCTTCGCGGACCACCTCTCCCCCTGCCCGGGAGAGAGGAAAGACGCGAACGCTTCGGCCGAAACTTCCTCTCCCCCGTCGATCGGGGGAGAGGTGGTCCGCGAAGCGGATCGGAGTGGGGGTGCTTCATTCTCAATTGATCTCGAACAGTCCCGCCGCGCCCATGCCGCCGCCG
>SCRB01000374.1 GCA_004299545.1 Rhizobiaceae bacterium | reverse complement strand
CGCCTTCGGCGCCAGGCTCGCGGCGGCGCGCGGCAAACTCGCGGTGCCCTCGCAATTCGGCGACGGCATCATGCTCATCGCGCCGGTGACGGTGGCAGGGCTGTAAGCGGCATTGACAAAGCGGCAGGACTTGTACATATTTCTGTACAAGTAAGGGATTGCCATGACCATCGTGAATTACAGTTATGCGCGTCAGAACCTTGCCAAGCTGATGGATGAGGTCGAGCGCGACCGCGCACCGATCTATATTTCGCGGCAGGGCAAGCGCGGCGGCGCCGTGCTCATGTCGCTCGAAGACTATGAAGCGCTGGAAACGACGCTCTATCTGTTGAGCAATCCCAGCAATGCGGCAGACCTGCGCGAGGCCATCGCCGAGCTGGACGCCGGCAAGGGCATCGCGCACGACATCATTCCGGTCACGAAGGCCCCGGCCAGGAAAGCCGGACGCCGTAAATGAGAATCGTCTGGGCGACACGCGCCTGGAGAGATTATCTTTATTGGCAATCCAGCAATCCGCGCGTTGCAGACAAGATCAACAGGCTCATTGCGGACATCGCGGCGAACCCGTTTTCCGGAATCGGAAAGCCGGAACCCCTAAAGAAAGACATGACGGGGTGGTGGTCGCGGCGTATCGACAAGGAGCACCGCCTTGTCTATCGCGTCGCCGGCATGCCCAGAAAAGATCAGCGCATCGAAATCGCCCAGTGCCGCTATCACTATTGAGCAGTCCGGCGAGACTGCAACATTCCCGCACTCCGGGGCGTCATGCTCGTTGCGCCGGTGACGCTGGAGCGCGCACCATAGATCGTGGGCCGTCCGCCGGTCTTGTCAGATCCTCGTACCGGCGTCGCCCGGTTTCTGCGGCGTGAGCGGTTCCTTCACAGCGACAACGGATTTGGGGGCCGGGCGTATGGGTTTGCTTTCGGGCTTGGAGAGCCCCGGCTTGCAGTGACCGTCCAGGAAGGCGCCGGATTCGACCCTGATGTCATCATGGACGACATCGCCGGACATATGCGCGGTGCTGGTCAGCACGACCTTCTTGGCTTCGATCTTGCCTTCGACCGTTCCGGCCAGTTCGACGGCGTCGCCGTAGACCGTGCCTTTAATCTTGGCGTTCGTTCCGACCGTGACCGAGACGCCGCGAACATCGCCTTCGACCTCGCCCTCGATCTGAATGTCTTCCGTGCTTTCCAATTGCCCCGTAACCTTGAGAGCCTTGCTGATAAGCGACACTCCGCGCTCCTTTGCTTGTGTCTGGGGTGGATCGCCGGCGGGAAACGGCGAATTTTCGGGCGCAGCAGCATGACCGCGCATGACCTCGAACATGGCGGACATCGTCGAGTGTTCGCGCGGGGTGGGCGTGTCGCTTTCCGTCGATTCGTTTCGTGTGAACGTCGTCATGGTCGTATCTCCGGAAGTTGCCAACTGCCCTGTGATCTTGAGGGCCTTGCCTATGACCGCCGCTATCGGCCCGCGCTGTATCTCAGTCTCATCGTCCGAACGGTGCTGTACGAACGATTGAAGCCGCGTGGCGCCGGCCATGACCGGCATCTCCAGAATTGCGCGCATCGGGGTCTTCCCGCCGGCATCCGGTTCGGACACTTTGTCGTTTCGTGTGAACATTGTCATGGACGCGTCTCCGGAAGTTGTTCGAGCGATTCGAAAAAATTGAGCGGACGCCACGGCATGCGCGCGTCGATGCGCGCGCCTTTTTCGACCGTGACGGTGTGATGGAAAATCCGCCCCGTAATTTCCGCCGTG
>SCRB01000373.1 GCA_004299545.1 Rhizobiaceae bacterium | reverse complement strand
CCGATAAATTCGACCCGGTCGGCGGTATGGGATTGCGGTGGCTTATCGCTGGCGAGGAAAGCGACCCTGTCGCCGTAATCGAGGCTATAGGGATTGCGCGCCATCAAGACGCCGCTGGCCTGATCGAATGAGGGAATGATCGTTGGGGCGCTCTTCACCCGGTCCGTGCCAAGGACCCATTCGGCATAGGCATAGACACGGAGCCTGACGGCCGTTTCACCGCCGTTGCGAATGACAAGGCGCGAAAGCTTCACCGGATCTTCGGGATCGACGATCTGCGTCAGTTCGAGATCGAGAGCGTTGCGCGTCGCCCTGAAAACGCTTGTCCCGTGGCCGTGCCGCGTCTCGTAGCGCATGGTCCCGTCGCGCGCCACGCAGGCGAAGGGCGAGAACAGCTTCCCGTCCGCCTCGTCATAAATATAGATGGCTTCGCCCGGCCGATTCGTCACCGGGTCGTTCGACCAGGGCGTCAGCTGGAAGTCGCGGCTGTTGCGGCTCCAGGTGAACGACGCGCCTTCCGCGGACGTATGGAAGCCGAACGTCGGGTTGGCCATGACGTTGATCCACGGCTGCGGCGTAACGCTGGTGCCTTCCAGCCGCACGACATAGTCGCGCCCGCCATCGGCGAAGCCGCCGAAGCCGTTCCAGAAGGCGAGGTCGTCGCCCTCCGCCGTGTTGCGGCTGGAGCGGTTCGACTTGACGGGGCGCAGAACCGCCTTGGAAGGCGGCGTTTCCGTTTCCGCCGCGTTGCCTTGCGTCGTCGTTGTCGGCAATTCGAGCCCGCGCAACTGCGCCTCGATCGCCTCGGCGCGCTCGATCTGGTCGAAGATCTGGCCGTTGCGCGTATGGAGGACGATGCGGGCGACCGCCAAAAGCGTGCGATAGGATTTTTCATCCATCAGGTCACGCCTGACGGCGAAGATATGCTGGCGGGGGCCAAGTTCGGAACCGCGCAGCCGGCTGTTCTCGCAAAGACGCTCGATCGCCTGCTGAAGATCCTGGACATAGGAGGAGGCGCGCTCGTTGACGATGACGAAATCCGCCACCAGCCCCCTCGCCCTGAGATATTCCTGCATGCGCAAGACCTCCGCCACGATCTCGATATCGGCGATGTCGTCGATGCGGAGCGCGAAGATCGGGAAATCGCCCGAAATGCTCATCGGCCACAGCGCGGATTGCGAACCCAGCCCGGAAGCGATGGCGTCGCTGGCGATGCGGGTCGCGCCGTCCGGATAGATCAGGTAGCGCGCGAGTTTCTGGACGTTGCAGGCGTCGGCGAGGTTGAGGCCGACGTGGTAGGCCTGGACCTGCGAACGCGTCCAGGAGAGCATCGCCTGCCGGGCGAAGCTTTCCGAATGGTCGAGTTGCGTGACGGCCGCCTCCGCCTCGGCGCGGGTCGGCGCCACCACGGTCCAGAAGGTGAGCGTCACCTTCTTGTTGGCGGGCACCCTCACCCGGCGGCGCAAGGACATGATCGGATCGAGGACGAAGCCGGCCGAACCGGTCAGGCGGGCGCCTGAATCGAAGGCCGCGGGATCGGAAATGTCGCGCCCCGCGCCCAGGAAGGCGCGGCGGTCCGTTTCCGCCTCGGTCTGCCGTGGACTCCCCGAACTGTCGATGACGAAATGCGCCAGAGTCAGGTCGGGCTCCGTCTTGTCGCGCTTGCGGCGCGTGGCGAAGATGATGCCGCCCTGATCGGCGATCTCCGTCTCGACGAACATTTTGGAGAAAACGGGATGCGCATTGTCGCTCGCCTCGGACGCCAGGACGAGTTCCGCATAGGAGGTGACTTCGACCTGTCGATCGTGCTGGCTGTCGTTCGAGATCGAGATGCGGCGGACCTCTCCGTTCCCCTCGCAGACGAGCGTGCATTCCACCTCGCTGCGGATCGCGCCGACGGTCTTGACGAAGGTCGCCTTGTCGTCGGCCAGCACGACCTGGATCGTCTCGCCCGGCGCCTGCCTCGGTTCGGCGGTGGCGGACCACCATTCCCCCGTCTCGACGTCGCGGAGGAAAAGGAAGTGCCCCATCCTGTCCTCGACGGGATCGGCATGCCAACGGGTGATGGCGAGGTCGTTGAAACGGCTGTAGCCCGCGCCCGTTGACGTCACCATGACCGAATAATGCCCGTTCGACATCAGGTTGGTCGCCGGAAGCGTATGGAGCGGATTGAGGATCAGCCGTGTATCCGGCGTCTCGGGAATGGCGCCGCCCTTCGTCCGCTCGGCCGCTTCCGTCTTCAGCGTCGCGACGGGGATGCTGCGCGGCGCCTTTTCCTGCAACAGGAGTTCGGCCGCCTCGACGACTGGATCGCTGTGGAAACGGTCGCGCATGCGGCCTTCGAAGATCGCATTGGCGACGGCGACGATCGACATGCCTGAATGGTGCGCCATGTAGTTGTAGACGACGGCATGGTCGGTGCCCTCGGGCACGCGTTCGGGCGTATAATCGACGGCGTCATGATAGCCGTAGCGGCCGAGCGCGCCCGCCGCGTCGAGCCGCGCCATGTTCTCCACCGCTTCATGCGGCGCGAACTGGCAGGCCAGCATCGTCGCATAAGGGGCGATGACGGTGTTGAGCGCCAGCCCGCGCTTGAGACCGAGCCCCGGCACGCCGAAATTCGTGTACTGGTAGTTCATGTCGCGGTCGCGGGCGTTGAAAGCGGCTTCCGAAATGCCCCACGGAATGCCCTTCTCGCGCCCGTACTGGATCTGGCGCTTGACGATGAGATTATCGGTCTGGTTGAGGAGGCCACCCTGCGGCTCCTTCATGACGAGCGGCGGCATCAGATATTCGAACATCGAGCCAGACCACGACATCAGCGCGCCGCGGAAGCCGATTTCGACGACCGGCCGGCCGAGATGGAACCAATGGTCGGTCGGAATGTCACCCTTGGCGATGGCGAGCAGGCTCGCCAGCCGCGCCTCCGAAGCGAGAAGATCGTAGCAGGCTTCGTCGAGCTGGTGCTCGTTGACGCGGTAGCCGATCGAGAAGAGCTTCCGGTCTTCCCGGAAAAGGAAGGAGAAATCCATTCCCCAGGCAAGTCCCCGGCATCTTTCCGCGATCGATGTCAGCCTCGCCCTGATGGTTTCGATCAATGCCTCGTCGGTATGGGCGTCATCGACATGGGCATTGCAGGTTTCGGCCAGTTTCTCGGCCCATTGCGCCAGATCGTCACTGACGGCGGAGCCGGTCTCCTGACGAAGCGCGGAAGCAAGCTTGCGGATCTCGCCTGCCATCACCGCCAGGTTGATGGTCCTGACCGGCGCCAGTTCCGGCTCGCGCTTGACGGATTCGATGGCCCGCCTGATGCCTTCGAGCCGCTCGCGCAGCCGCTGCCGCAACGGACGCAACTGGCGACGGTCATCCGGCAGGTTGGCGAGCGTGTCCTCGAGGATGGTGACGCTGTCCAGAAGTCCGTCGAAATCGCCTTCGAGGTAAGCTGCCGGCGCTTCCGCCCATTCGCGGCAAGCCCCCGCGACGGCGACGAGGTGCCCGGCGAGATTGCCGCTGTCCACGGCAGAAACATATTTCGGCTGCAATGGCTGCAGCGTCTTGGTGTCGTACCAGTTGAAGAGATGGCCGCGATAATGTTCGAGCTTCTCCATTGTGGCGAGCGTCGCCTCGATACGGTCGAGCATGCCGCCCATGCTGATCCAGCCGAAATCGCGCGCGGCAACGGTTGAGAGCAGATAGAGGCCGATATTCGTCGTCGAGGTGCGCGGCGCGACGACCGGAACCGGCGTCTCCTGGAAATTGTCCGGCGGCAGCATGTTGTTTTCGGCATTGACGAAGGTTTCGAAGTAGAACCAGGTCCGCCGCGCCACGCTCCTCAGCCGCTTGGTGTCCTCCTCGGAAACCACGAGGCGGTCCTCCGTTTCGGCCGAACGGCTGATGATCCATGCGAATGCCGGCGATCCGACCCAGAACAGCGCGAAGATGAAGGCGACCACGGCGCCGGTCGAACCCGCCGCGATCGGTATGGCAAGCCCGACAATGGCGACGATGATTGCGCCGTACATGAGCCGGTAGTAATCGCCAACGCTTTTGCGGCCGCTGCGATACGCCTCCAGGGCGGTACGCCATTCGAGCAGATGTTCGCGGCTGAAGGACATGCGGTAAAGGGTGCGGCTGATGGCATCTCCCATCAGCCATGCCTGGTGCGCGATCAGCACGATCCTGAGCGCCACCTGCGCGGTACCGACCGCCACGTCGCGTCCGAAGGCGTTGAGGTGCCCCCGCAAGGTGACATTGGCGCGATCGGGAAGGATGCCGGCGACGATGTCGAATGTCGGCTGGACGAAGAGAATGAGGATAAGGAAAAGCTGCCATTCCGCGGCAAGGGTAAAGGGCAGCGTGGCCCACGCGGCTATGGACGAAGCGATCCAGAAGATCGGCACAAGCGACCGGCGCAGATTGTCGATCATCTTCCATCGGGAAACGGCGGATATGCCGGAATCCGGCGCCATGATGATCGGCAGGAGTTGCCAGTCGCCACGCGCCCAGCGATGGTGGCGCGAAGCGTCGACCGAATAGCGCGTCGGGTAATCCTCCACCAGTTCCACGTCGGTGACGAGCGCAGCGCGTGTCAGCGCGCCTTCGAGCAGATCGTGGCTGAGGATCGTGTTTTCCCTGATCCGGCCTTTCAACGCCGCTTCCATCGCGTCGAGATGGTACATTCCCTTTCCGGTGAACGTGCCTTCGTGGAAGAGGTCCTGATAGATGTCCGAGACGGCGAAGACGTAAGGGTCGATGCCGCGATGGGCCGAAAACACACGCTGGAAGAACGACGCTTCGTCGCCGGTCGTCAGCGATGGCGTCACGCGCGGCTGGAGAATGCCGTATCCCGACGTCACCCGATGCGATTTCAGGTTGTAATGCGGACTGTTGAGGGGATGGCTCATCTTGCCGGCGAGCTTGCGCACGATATCGCGGGTCGTGCGCGTGTCGGCATCGAGCGTCATCACGTAGACGACCCCTTCGGGGACCGGATTGTCCGGCGGCAGGAACGTAGTATCGGAATCGCCGCGCAGAAGCAGGTTGAGCTCGTGCAGCTTGCCGCGCTTGCGCTCCCATCCCATCCACCGCTTCTCGGCGTCATTGAAGAGACGCCGGCGATGCAGAAGATGGAACCGGGGCGTGCCGCTGCGCGGATAGCGTTGGTTGAGCTCCGCGATCTTCTTGCGTGCATAGGAAAGGATTTCGACATCGAAATCGGCCTGCTCGACCGAACTGTCATGCCAATCCGAAAGCAGGGCGAAAAAGATCTCCTCGTCCGTATTGGCGAGATAGTGGACTTCGAGATTGTGGGCGCTTTCCTCGACTTCCTCGCGCGAGCCGATCAACGTCGGCATGACGAGCAGTGTGCGCGCGCTGTCCGGCAGGCCCTCGCCATATTCGTAACCGATCAGGCGTGTCGGCTTGAGAAAGAAAAGAGCGATCGTATTGAAAAGGCCGACGGCGCCCTCGCTCGCCGGCAACGCCAGAAGAACCAGAAGCCCTGCCAGGCTCCAATGCGCGAAGCCTGCTTTGCCGAGCGCGATTGCCGCGAGCCATAGGAGGACGGCCGTGAATATCAGGATCGGGCCGACCATCCCGAGCCAGCCGAACTTGCGGTAGAAACGGCCGAAGCGAAGCCCGAAACCGGCGCGGTAGCCCAGCGCCTTCTCCAGTTCCTG
>SCRB01000372.1 GCA_004299545.1 Rhizobiaceae bacterium | reverse complement strand
TCAGGATCCCGTGACCCGAGGACATGCCGAATTGGCCGACCTGAATGTAGACGGCGGTGTGATGCAAGGTCACTTCACCGGAGACGGCGATTCCCGCCTTGTTGGAACGCACGTCGTACGATCCGGCTGGCAGATGAAGCTCGGCGGCGAGTTTCTTCAGCCGCGAGCGGGCGGTCGAGTGAAAACGTCTCTTCTGCTGCTCGTCGTAGGAGCAGCTTTTGGTCCAGTCAAACATGTCGATCTCCATGAAACGGAACAGGCCCGGGACCGCTCGCGCACTCCCGGACCTGTAGGCGGATGGTTCTAAGGGATGAGACGGTCAGGCGGCCGTGCGGCCCTCGACGACGGCGGCGCCGATCTCATCGGCGGTGACCTCTTCGAGATAAGCTTGGCTGTACCGGTTGTTGGCGAGCCAGCGCTCGGCGGCCCCGCGATCTCGCGCGAGATGCAAAAGCTCGGGGCTGTCGCCAAGATCCTGCAGCACGCGAACCATGCCGATCGCGGGGCGCTCGACGATCTCAAACCGCAGCTCGCTGTCGACGGTGTACGTGCGGCGGATCGAGAGGACGACCACACCTTCCTGACCGAAATCCCCTTCGTGCAGGGTGAAACAGGCGGGCGACGTGTAGGTCGCGCGTTCGCGCTGCGGTTCCTTCCTGATCAGCCGGCCGACACTGTTGCGGCGTTCCCAGACGGCGAGTTTCTTCCGAAAACGCTCCGGCGGCTTCGGAGCGCCGTCAGAATAGTGAATAACGCTCCCCAGAGGGGCTGAATCGTAAACGATGTGGGCTGACATTGCGGGGTTCTCCATGTCGGCAAACAAAATGGGCCCGGCGGTGGCCGGGCCCTGGGGTGAGCGGAAGGCCGATTACTCGGCGGCCTGAAGATGGTCGGGTTCGTCGTCGGCAACGGTTTCCGCTTCATCAGCGGATGGACCGGCATCGCCGGCGAGATAGGCGGGCAGTTCGGCAGTTTCGCCTTCGGGAGCCGCCTCGTCCGTCGCATCGCCGACGACGGGTTCACCGGCTTCGGCAACCGTGTCATCGACCTCGAGGCGCAGTGGCTCCGGGAGCCAGTCCGATCCTTCGAGAAGACGGGCGGCCTCACGTGCCATGAGGTCCTTCTTCATATGATCGATCAACTGCGCGGAATCCTCGCCGCGGGCTTCGCGGACCGCCTGGACGATCCGGGCCTTGGTGACGCGGCCGAGATAGTTGTCCACCGTCGGTGACCAGCCAGCCTCGACCATGTCGAAGCCGAGCGTGCCGGCGAGCACGTCGGCATGAGCAAGCGCGCCGGGACGCCTGTTCCAGGGCTCGACGACGGCGTTGAGCGAAAGCGAGGCGCAGTGCGCGAACAGTGCCTTGCGGCTCGCCTCGTCGAGACCGAGCAGGAAGTCCCAGAGCTTGTCGCTGTCGGGCATATCCTTGTCCCAGGCCTCGTGCCGCTCGGCGATTTCCTTCGCCCAAGCAGTCTCGGCAAGTCCCTGAACCTGGCCGAAGCTGTTGCTGACCATGCTGATCTCGAGACAGCTGTCCTTGGCGAACCGGTAGAACACCTGCAGCACGAGCGCATGGAGCACCGCGACGAAGGCGATGTCGATGTCGCTCGCGAGCGCATTGCGAAGCGCCAGCGTCTTCTGCGCGGTGAGATCGAAGACGAGGCGGTCCGGCAGCGGCTTGATGCCTTCGTCCTCGGGCTCCTCGGCTTCGGACGTTTGGCCCAGAGAGCGGCCATTGACGACGACGGCATCCGCATCGTCATCGCTCTCATCCTGGTTAGACGTATCAGGATACGCGCCGTCGGCCTCTCCGCCACTATCCGTCTCGACCTGCGGTTCGTCCTCGGGTCGGATGAAGCCGGCATCGACCTGAAGCTGACCGTTGGCGCCGAGTGTGACGAACGCACCGGCGATGGCCTTCTGTGCCGGATCGTAGACATATGGCCGATCGGCGAACGCGTCGAGTTCGGCGCCGAGCTCATCGAGCTTGTTTTCGATTGCGTCGTCAGCTGCCTCCATCTCGGCATACTTTGCGTCGAGCTCGTCGTACTCGGCCTTGACGGCGTCGTGCCGGGCGAGTTCTTCCGCGCTCATTTCTTCCGGTTCGGCATAGACGCGCCGCATGCCGGAGGTGTGGCCATAGGGGAAGCTGATCGCGGCTTCGACCCATTTCCAGCCGTCGGCGCGGATGGCCTCTGCGTCGACTTTCAGCTTTTCGAAGACCAGCTGCTCAAGAAGGGCGGCATCCTGGAACCAGCCGCCGGAATCCTGCTCGAAAAGGTCGCGCAGGATGACGCCGCCAGCCGCCTCATAGGCTTCGGCTCCGACATAGACCGCACGGCGATCATCGGCGCGGACCGTGGTCTCCGTCAGCAGGCGCCGGATGTAGTAAGGCTCCTGCATATGCGAGTTGTCGGAGATGCGTTCCCAGACCTGCTCCTGGCGGGCATGGTCCTCCGAAATCGAAAACGCCATGATCTGCTCGAGACGGATCTCGTCCTGTTCGTAGAGATTGAGCAGCTTCGGCGAGACATTGGCGAGCTTGAGCCGTTGCCTGATCGTGTTCGCCGACACGAAATACCGGGCGGCGATTTCCTCGATATCGAGCCCCTGCTCGCTGAGCGTCTTGAAGGCGCGGAACTGATCGAGCGGATGCAGGTTCTCGCGGTGGACGTTTTCGGCGAGCGAGTCATCCTCCATGCTCGTCTGCCCAGAACGATTGACGATGCAGGGCGTTGGCGCGGTCTTCGCCATTTCCTTGCGCTTGACCAGAAGCTGGAGCGCCGAGAAACGCCGGCCGCCGGCGGGGACTTCGTAGCGACCGGTCTCTTCGCCGTCCTTCAACTCGGGACGGACGTTGAGGCTCTGGATGAGGCCGCGGCGTGCAATGTCGGTAGCCAAATCCTCGATCGAGACGCCGTTCTTGATCCGTCGCACGTTTTTCTGCGACAGGAACAGCTTGTCGAATGGGATGTTTTCCGCCTGATTGAGGGTGATCTTCTGAATAGCGCTCTTTGCCATGCTCAGGGTCTCCATGACGGGCGGCCCGGGGCCTCTCCCCGCACCTCCAAACCCGTCAGGAACCCTCCCCTCCGCCCTCTGCCTCTCCCGGCCGCGCGCCAGCGCTGGCCGGAAGCAGCGACGTGATGCTGGGCTGTTGGCAACAGGCGCTCGCGAAGCGCAGATGTCAGCAAGGACGCGGGATTCTGGTGGGTTCATCCATTGGTTTGCTCCGCGACGGCGGCCCGAAAGCCAACCTTTTGACCTCATGCCTCCCAACGACGAAAGCGCCGGCCTCCAACTCGGAGGACGGCGCCTTGAAGTGGTGGTCATGGGAGAGCCGGCAGTACGATCTGCAGATCGTCTGCGGGGAATAGATCAGTGGGCGAGGTCGAGGAGTTTCTTCGCCCTACCTTCCATTTCGAGCCGGATATCCTGGTGCTGCCTGTCGCGCGCTATCCGGGTGATGCCCTGGACGAAGTCGAAGATGGACACCGGCGGATGCCCTTCTTCATTGAGCACCGTGTCGATGATCTTCGTGGTTTCGCCCTTGGAGAAACCACGCTTGCGCAGGAAAGCGGTCCGATCCTCATCATCACGAGCGACGATACGTTCTCGCGCTGCCTTGATGCCGTTGACGAAGGACATGGGCGAGGATTCCGCGAACTGGATCAGCGCTGGTTCGGCTTCGAGCGCAAAGCGCGAGGCAGCATACTTTGAGTGGCGGATAGTGATTTCCTGGAAATCTTCTACGCCCCACAAATTTCGATTTTGACATACTGCACGCAGGTAAAAGCTTGCAATTCCAAGGGTTTTCGAGCCAAC